>NZ_WSSC01000004.1:0-300000 GCF_009792895.1 Pigmentibacter ruber | reverse complement strand
CATACAACAGTATCATTTGCTCATCCTGAAGAACTTTTTTCAAATGTCATTCCACCAGAGAATACAAATGAAAAAGATTTAAAACTAAAAATTGAGATAGAAAATAAAAAATTTCAATCGCTAGAAGCTTTTGCTAAAGTATTAAACTTACTTGAAGCAAATTATGTTGATCCTAAAGCAGTAAATCCTGATGTTTTAATTGAAAAAGCCCTAAAAGGGATGACTGCAGATTTAGATCCTCACACAACATATTTAACAGCAAAGCAGTATTCGGATTTTAGTTCTGATACGAGTGGCAAATTTGGGGGAATTGGGGTTGTCATAAACCCAGCCGGTGGGAAATTAGAGATTGTAGAGATTGTAGAGAATTCTCCTGCACAACGCGCTGGATTAAAACCAGGAGATATTATTTATTCAGTTGGAAATATTATTGTAAATCAAAAAACTATAGAAGAAGCACTCAGTAAAATGCGCGGTGTAGTAGGAAGCAGTATAACAATAGAATATTTTACTCCAGATAAAAATGGAAAACAGAGTTTTATAAAAAAAACAACAATTGAAAGAGAAATTATTCGAAGTAACAGTGCTTCTATTGCGGAACTTTCCACAGGATATGCGTATACTAAATTAACTATTTTTCAAGAAGATGCTTCAGAACAATTAGGCAAGTACATTAAAAATTTTGAAACAAAAAATAATGGAAAAATTAAAGGATTAATTTTAGATTTGCGAAATAATCCAGGAGGGTTATTAGAACAGGCGGTTAAAGTAACTAATTTATTTATCGACTCTGGTATCATAGTTTCAACTGTAGGACGAGATATCAATAAACCTGATGATGTAGAATATGCAATTAAAAGAAATACATTATCAAGTTTTCCTATGATAGTCCTTGTTAATGAAGGTACGGCTAGTGCAAGTGAAATAGTTGCAGGTGCACTCCAAGATAGAGAGCGGGCAATTATCATGGGTAGTCAAACATTTGGTAAGGGGAGTGTACAAAATATTATTCCATTACCAAATGGTGGAGCTTTAAAAATGACTATTGCTAGGTATTTCACCCCAAAAGGGAGGAGTATTCAGGCTAAAGGCATTACACCAGATATTCCCCTAATATCGCAATCGGTACTTGGAAAAGTTCAGCAATTACAACAAAATGAGAGTCCCCAAATCCGTTATCCCAGAAGAGAAGCTGATTTAGAAAAACATATTGAAGCAAAAGATCAGGATACTATTTCTTTACAAAACAAACAAAATGAAAATGATATAGAAATCAGTAAATGGCCAGCTCAACTTCGGGAAGATTACCAAGTAAAAAGTGCATATCTTTATTTAAAAAGTATGGGGAAATACGCTTTTAATCAAGATAATTTAAAATAAACTTATCTTTTTTATACTTCTGTCATATATCAGTCCTGTAAGGATTATATCCTTAAATTATAAAGGCTTGAAAATGACACAATACATAATTGTTGGTTCTGGAATATTAGGTTTATCACTAGCTGAATATTTAACCAGACAAAGTATTCCTGCAAATGAATTAAAAATTATTTCAACAGAAAACGAAAAATCAGGTTCTTCTGCAGCTGCAGCAAATTTAGCGACAAAGGGTCAGTTATTTGCTAGAGATCCGCATTTTAAATTAAAATTAGATAGTAAAATGAATTATAAAAATTGGTTGCAGATGTTAATAAATGAACTTAATAATTCTGAATATAAAATAGATAGTATTTATAAAGAAGGAAAAGGAATTGAATATTTTGCAACTAATGATGAAATGTTAGAGCATTTTAAAAGAGTCAAACAAAGTGACACTGAACTTAAAAAAAGAAATTTACCCTTAGATAGTATTCAAAAAAATAATAATTCAATTATTTATGCAAATGAGGCTTGGGTAGATGCTAAAAAATTATTGCAATTATTACGCCATATTCTTTTAAAGAGAGATGTAATAATCGAAAAAAAAGAATTTAATTTAGACTACTATAATAATTTGATAAAAAATTATGATTGTAAAAATATTATATTCTGTGTTGGAGCCTGGACAAAATCATTATTACAAGAACTACAATTTACTTTGCCAAAAGAATTTGAGAAAGAAAGATTAACAATAGGCTCTACATTTATGGGAGAAAAATTATTTCATTTAAATGAATATGCATTAATTGAAAAAAACTCTTTAAAGACAAAAGAAAAAATTACGTTGAGTGGTACCAATAGTATAAATTACATTTCTTCTTCAACAGTAAAAATTGACAAATTAACAGATAATATTAATTTTGATAAACTATCAGAAAAAAATAAAAAATTATTAGATTTTTTACAAAACTTATCTATTGATTTTTCATTTAAAAATTTAGATTTAAGTGCTTTAAAACAAATTGATGGTTACCGAGTAGGATTTGGACATTCTGAAATTGTTATAACAGAATTGCAATCAAAAAGTTCGGGTATTAGATCATTTGTTTGTGCTGGAGCCCATAAAAGTGGTTTTTTATTTGCTCCAGTAATTGGTGAAAGAATGCAAAAAATGCTCTTTTAAAGATAAGTAAATAGGTTATTTTATAATTAAATCCTTTAATAAAGGTATATTATGAAATACATTTTTTTTAATTTTAAAAATATTGGTTTTTTATTAATTTATCTTGCTAGTGTTAGTGCATATGCGCAAGATCCTATACCAGATTTTAAATCAATTCCTCCTGAGTATAAGCAACCAGCACAATCGAGTATGCAAGAAACTCCTATGCAAGTAGCACCTTTACAAGGGAGTGGTGTGCAAAGAGTTGGAAGCGTACCAATTCCTATTACAAATCAGTCTTTAGAGCTTATGAATGCCCCTTCGGTAACCTTGCAAAGACCGCAAGGAGTTGCGGTTCAACCAGTTCCAATGAGTCCAAGGAAGTTACCTTATGAATCAACTTTAATGTCAGGAAGAATCATCTACTTGAATGGAGTAAATATAAACTCAATAAAGAATCAGGATTTAGAAAATGTAAATGTAAGAATTGATGGCAGTGGTAATATCTATATCGATGCTCCTCACTACGACATTTCTGTTGAGCAGAGCTATCATCCTTTAATGCCTGGTGAATTGCCTAAATTCCAAAAAACAGAATTTATTGATCCAAATTTGCCAAAAGGCACTTATTCAAAAGAAACTGGAAAATCAATTATGAAAGAGGAAAAACAATCTCCTTTATTGCCAAAAGGATTTTCATCGAAAGTTCCTATACAAGACCAAGCTCCAATCAAGGAAAAACCTTCCTCACAAGATATGGATGGTGAAGACATTAAAATTAATGGTAATGAAAATACTAATGCGAATAAAGATAATTCTAAAGAAAAAGTTGAAAAAAACGAATAATTATTTAGATATATTAATAAATTACAATTTTAATATGACTTAGTTTTTAGTTTGACATAATATTTTTTTTAAAATAATGTCTTAAATTTAATAACGTTTTTTGTTATTATCATACTAACAATAGGTATATTATTCGTGAAATTAATAAATATTCTTGAGAATAAAAATATAATAGGAATTGTTGCAGCTTTATGTTGTGTTGCTGCAACGGGAATTGGATTTGGGTTATCATTGCCATTATTGTCAATTTTAATGAAAAACATGGGATACTCTTCATCAGTAATTGGTCTAAATACGGCTATGCCAGCTTTAGCTGCGATGTTACTTTCTCCACTATTTGTGAAATATTTAGAAAAATATGGACTAAAATTTTTTATTTTCTTTTGTGTAGTAGTTTCTATTTTATCTTTCTTTAGTTTTTATTTTACTCAAGTTTTGTTGTTCTGGTTTTTACTAAGATTTATTTTTGGTGCTTGTTTAGACGCTATTTTTGTTGCAAGTGAAACATGGATTGCAGAATTATCTAATGATCAAATCCGTGGAAGAATAATGGGTATTTTTTCTTCTTGTTTGAGTATTGGTTATTTTACCGGTGCAGGTATTTTAACAATTACTGGGTCTCAAGGTTTGCTTCCGTTTATAGTAGGGTCTATTTTTCTTGCTCTCGTTTTAGTTCCATTATTTATCGCAAAAAATAAAATTCCCAACATAACTACTGAAGAAAAAACTCCTTTAATCCCAATTATATTATCAACCCCAATCGCTATGTTTGCTGCTGTTGTTTATGGATATTTAGAAACTTCAGCATTTAATTTACTCCCCATATTTGGAGAAAAAAATGGGTTAACTGAAAGAGTTTCTGTTTCGTTATTGATTTCAGTCGGGTTAGGCCAGGCCTGTTTGCAATATTTTATAGGTGCTGTAGCAGATAAATATGGTGCTCTAAAATCTTTATTCGTTTGTGTTTTATTAGGAATTTTAGGAGCAATTGGTATAAAATTATTTATTTTGCAGCCTATTGTATTATATGCTATCTTGTTTTTTTGGGGAGCTTGTATCTCAGGGTTTTATACTTTAGCCTTAATTATAGTCGGAAATAAATATCAAGGAAGCAGCTTAGCGGGAGGAAATTCAGCCATTGTTGCAATGTTTGGTTTGGGCTCATTAATTGGTCCGCCAATAGTTGGAGTGAGTATGCTTTATTCAGATACTAACGGATTCTTTTTAGCCATTTTATTTCCAGTTGCGGTTTATGGAGTTGAGCTAAGTAGAGTTATGCTCAAAGGCGAGAGGGTAAGTTGAAACTATCTATTTACTTTATTTTATTAAAGTTCTTTAAGCTCTATCAGAAATGTGTTGGAATTACAACTCATGGGGTAAGAGCAATTATTTTAAATAAAAAGAATGAAGTTTTACTAGTAAAACACACTTATACTTCGGGCTGGCATTTTCCTGGAGGCGGTGTTGATAAAGGAGAGTCTCCAAGACAAGCAATTATTCGTGAGATAAAAGAAGAGGTAGCTGTAACTCCTTTAAATTCACCTGAAATTATAGATTGTTATTTGAATTATTATTTAGGAGTAGATGATATTGTAACATTATATCTTATAAAAGAATTCCAAATAGAAGAATTTGAGAGTAATAAAGAAATTGCAGAAGCAAAATGGTTTTCTGTAACAGCTCTTCCTTTAGAAGTATCAAAAGCAACAAAAAAGCGAGTAGCTGAGATATTTTTAGGGCAAAAAAAGGTTGATGAGCGTTGGTAATAATTTTATTAGAATATTTGTTTATAAGAAGGATTTCAACAATGAAAAAAATTTTATTTTTAGTACCTTTTCTACTTGTTTCTTGTGAAAGTATCGATAAAAGACAATCGGATAAAGTTTCATTGAAACCATGGATTGGTAGAAATATTGCAGAAGTTTTAAAACATCCAAAATATGGAACTCCAGATTCAAAAGAAAAAGTAGGGAAGAATGATATCATTTCCTATCGCCAATTATTTTCAGCCGATAGAACTTCTGAAAATAAGGATTTACGTATGAATTTTCTTTGCAAAAGGTCTTTTTTATTCGATTCTCAAGACATTATAATAGATGTTATTGAAGAAGGAACTTGTGAAAATACTCCTGCAAATTTGCCTATATCTAGTAAATAGAGATTTTGAAATTGTTATAAAATGGAAACTACTATAGCCGATAATATTATTCATAAAATGAATAAAATGTTACTAATTATTTCAGCAAATTGTAATTCTCAGCTTAAGATTAAGCCATTAAAAGAAGATAGCACTCAAGTTGACTATTTTTTATCTTTTCCCTTGGAAGCAAGGGAGGAAATGGCTAATTTTTTGGAAATAAGCTTGAAAACTCTACATAGAATATATGAAAATCCAATTAAAATTTTGGATGATTATAAAGTTGTAAAGAAAATGGGAGAATTTTTTAATAAAAGTTACCCAGAAATTATTTGTACTTTTTTTAATGTTCAGCATTCTGATTTTAATGATGATCCTAATATATCTGTATTTTTAAAAGAAATTCAATTAATTGATAAAGAATTATCCATTGAAGCAAGAAGAGAACTAGTAAGATTGCTAGTTCTTATTAGGAAAATGAAGATATCAGTTCATGACTTTTCGATTATTGCAAGACAGATGATTTATAAAAAATGTTTTGTTGATGATAATTTGAATAGAATAAGAAATTTAATAGACAATTTTTAATTTAATAAGAAGATTTCTTTGCTTCAATCATTTCATTTATTTCAAAATATGACATAGGTCTTTTTTGAAAAAATAAATCTATTTTTACTTTCATAAATCCTGGAATTCCTTTTTGTATTTTTTCATTAAATCCTGTGCACAATATTATTTTTCCATTAAATTTTTCTTCTTCCTTTTCTATTCCTCCAACTAAATTAGAGTTGATAAAATTTACCCCATTTCCAAAATCAAAATCACTAATTATTGCATCAACTTTTGATAAAAAACAATTACCATTCATTCTTTCTTCATCAATATGACAGAAAAATTCATCAGGGTTTCGAAAAAATAAAACGTGAGCATCCGTCATTTTTAATTTCCAGCCATGCCAAATTAGTTCATTGTCTTCAATTAATATAACTAAAGGTTTTTCTATCTGTTCTTCAAATTTATTTCTAACATTTTCTTCAATAGTTTCATTTTTTAATAAAATTTTCTTTTGAATAGTCATTTTGTCTTCTGAAGACTTTATTTCAAAAGAAAAACATGTCTTAGATGTTGAAAGTAATTTCAAATAACTTCCATTTTTTTTCAATATTTCTTTTAAATTTTTGAGAGCAATTCCATGTCCATCAGTTTTATTTGTAAAACCATTTAAAATTTTTGTTCTCAACTCTTTAGGTATTGGTAGTCCATCATTTGAAATATCTATTAAAATTGTTTTTTTGAATTTATGATACCATTTTTGAACTATTGTCACTTCAATATTTTTAGCTTGAACAGAAGAATGAACAGCATTTTTTAATATTGTGTTAAATGCTAAAAATAATTTACTTCGATCAAATCTTGCTTTGTTTTTTATGTTAATATTACAAGTTAAAAAAATACTTGTATTGCCAATGTTTTTCCAAACTTCATCTAATACTTCTAATGGATTAATATTTTCAATTCGTACTTTTCTGAGTATTATTTGTGCAACATTATTATGGTGTAAAGCTGCAGATATCGAAGCTTTTAAATCTAGTGGAAATTTTAAAACATTTTCTTGATTAACTAACTCGTGTTCAATCATGTTTTTAATATTTTCAAGTGTACTTGATTCTATTTTCCTTGCTGTATTTACAGCAACTTTTCTTTTTAAAATTGATAAAGGTAAAATCACTATAAATAAAAGTAACATAAAAACTAACACATTTAAAATTGTAAAAACTTCAAAGAAAGAAGTGCTATCCTTAAATACTTTATAATCAAGAGCTTTTTTATAAAATTTTAAAGTATATTTTTTTTGTTGAAAAACTTTATCGTTTGATATTTTATATGAATAAATAGGAAACGAAACTCCAATTATCAGCCAATCATTATAAATAAATATAGAGTTTAGTTTTTTGAATAAATTATTCAAAAATAAAGAGTTTTTTGTTTTAATCTCAGCAATAGAAGAAGCATTTGTTTGCCAGATAGGAAAACGATTTCCTTCACATTTAACACAATCCCAAATTTCAGCAGCAAAAAAGTTATTTTTTTCTACTTTTTCATAAATATAAATAGAAGATGATACTTCTATTAGTCTTCTATATGCTTCCAAAGAGTAATTATTTTGCATTAAATATTCTGTATAACCAAATGTAGATAAATAGTAATCTTTTAGCTGGTGATTAATTACTGCTATATCTATAATCATTAAAATAAAAGAGATAATAAAAGAGATAATAATCCAATAAATAACATATATTTTTTTGTTTATATTTTTTAGTTTTTTTTTCCACATGCAGTTTAATTTTATTTGTTTAATTTCAATTCCCAAACTAAAACCTTAATAGGATTATATTGATTTCCAAATGATGAAATTCTTTTTTTCCTATATAAAAAAGAAATTCTAACTTGAAAGACTACTACCATAATTTGATTTTCAGTAAAGTACTGACTCAATTGTCTGGTAAAAATAGGGCTTTTACTCAAGTTTTTTGTGGCATCATCAAATAGCTTATCCAAGTAAGGATCGTCAGGATAGATATTATCAAAAAATGATCCTTTTTTAAAAAATGCAAAATTTGAGTTTGGATCTGTTTTAGATGTATCAAATCCGCTCCACCATAAAACGTTTTTATCATCTTTTTTAAATTTGGTATAATTCATATCTGTATTTATAAAATTAATTTGAATTCCAATTTCTTTTAGTTGTTCTTTTATCTCATGAATGTAAGGTTCTTGGTTTAAATCTCTACTTGTTGGCCAAAAAGTATGCACATTAAATACTTTATCTTTCCAAAGATTTTCAGGAATTGTGCTCAACAAACTTTTAGCTTTTTCAATATTTCTTTTTTGCACAGGAATTTCTGCTCTATAATTTTTTTGCCAGCCAGATGCAGGAAGTAATTGATCATCTGCAACAAATTCTCCATACGGAGATGATTTTGAGATACGTTGTCTATCTAAAGCTAAAGAAATAGCTTTTCTAAAATTTTTATTAGCCCCTAATTCTGTTTTAAAGTTAAATAAAAAACCTGCACTGGAATAAATATCTGGAAAAATAATATGTCCATCAAAATTAGGATTTTGTTTATTTAATCCTATATACCCTTTAATATCGCCTATATCTCTTTGATCAAAAATAAATCTGATAAATTTTGGTATATCCTCTTTATCACTAACTCTTTCAACAACAAATACATAATTATGTAAATCAATTTTGACTACTTTATATTTACCAAACCCTATAGGATAATGTTTCCAGTTTAAATACGTTTCATCAAATTCTTCTACAGGTACGATTGGTAAATAACCGGTTGATACTTTTTGGAAAAAATGACTATTTTCATTTTTTAAGTTAAAAATAATATTATATTTATCTTTAACTTTAATTCCAGAGATAAGACCACTTGGATAATTTAAATATTCATCTACTATTATTTTTTTTATATTTTCTTTTTTTAAATTGTCTATTCCTACAAGATCATCTAAAATTGTTTTTGCAAAGTTATCATTACTAAATGTCAGTAATTGTCTAATGAAAGAAAATTCAATATCATAAGCTGTAACTTCTCTTTCATTATGAAAATAGATACCCTTTTTTAAGTTAGCATAGCAAATTTTCCCATCACAAAAAAACTTTTCTAGAAGTGAATTGCTATCAGTTGATTCATTAAAAGTTCCATTAAACGAAACTAAATTACCATGGACAGCTGCTGAGAAAGACTCAACAACATATGTTGAAGTATCAACTTGTTTCCATGGAATTTGCGGTTGATCTGATAAATTTATAGTAATTGTCTGATCGTCAGGATAGACACCCGAATCTTCATAAATCTGGCTTTTTAATTTTTTATTAATAGCTAAAATTATTGCAATTAGAATAAGAAATATAAAAATTACTGATAATTTATTTTTGTCGCTAGGCATATGAGTTTCTTTTGTAATATTATGGTGAAAGAAGATTGATGATCTCGTCATAACCTTAGTACGAAGCATATCTAATGCATTTGTTTAGTTATGTCACGCAGGGAAATATCTAAAAAAATAATTTTATTCAAAAAATATCTAAAAAATATGTAATTTTAATGTCTGAGTTTTAACTTTTTTAGAGAAATATTCTTCTTTGTTACAGGAAGAAGTAATTAAAGAGAGTATCTTATTCCTCTTTGACTTTAATTTGCCATAGAGCTAATCGAATACCATTATGTTGATTACCAAAGCTAATAATTTTTCTATTATCATAAGATAAAGACATTCTTTGATTTAATATAATGGTCATATAATTTTTACTATGAAAATAAGTACTTAATTTTTTTGTATGATCAGGATTTGTATTTACTTCCCTAGATGCTATTTCATAAAGTGTTTTTAATTGAGGATCATTTGGCTGTTCATATGTGAAATAAGAACCTTTTAAAAAATGTCTAAAATTTCTATTTGGGTCACGATTTGCAAATCCGAAACCTGTAAAGAAAAGAACGTTTTTATCATCTTTCTTAAATTTATCATAATTCATATCAGTATTTAAGAATATAACATTAATTCCAACTTCTTTTAATTGTCTTTGGATTTCGGAGATGTAAGGTAAAGAATATATTTCTTTTGCATCTTCCCAATATGTTGGAACTTCAAATACTTTATTTTTCCAAAGATGAGCAGGAACTTTTTTTAATAATTTTTTTGCTTCAGCAATGTTTTGCTTTTGTATTGGGAAATCAGCTCTATATTCCTTTTGCCAACCACTATTTGGAAGCATTTGATCTTCAGCTTGCATTTCTCGAAATGTTGAATGTTCAGCGATTTTGTATCTATCTAAAGCTAAAGAAATAGCTTTTCTGAAGTTTTCATTTCTTCCTAGTGGCGTTTGAAAGTTATATAAAAATCCAGCATTTGAATATATATTTGAAAATATGATGACATGTTCATTTTCAGAAACTCCTCTTTCAGGACCTCCCAAAAGCATTTTTATATCACCTCCATTTTCGTTCCCAAAAATGAGTTTTATATAGCTTGGAATTTTTTCTTCTGCAGATGCTTTTTGAAGAAAATATTCATGTTTTTTAAAGTCTGCTTTAGTGACTTTATATTTTCCAAAACCTACTGGATAAAGTTTCCAATTAGTAAAGGTTTCATTAAACTCTTCAATGGGAACGATGGGCAATCTTCCGTCAGATATTCTTTCAAAAAATCTTTTATTATATCTTTTTAGTTCAAATTGAATATTATATTTATCGATTACTTTTAAACCTAATATACCTTTCGAAGGATAATTAATATTATCTATTTTTTCATATACAATATTCTCTTTTTTAGCATCATTAACTCCAACAATATCATCAAGAATAGTTTGAGCAAAATTGCTTCCTTCAAGGTAAATCAATGGTCTTGTAAAAGAAAATTCCACATCATATGCATTAACTTCTCTCCCATTATGAAAATATACGCCTTTTTTTAATTTAGCGATGCACTTAGTATCTTCGCATTGGGTGTTTTCAAATAAGATATTTTGATTTGTGTTATTTGTGCTACCTAAAAAAGCAACATCAACAAGGCTGCCATGAACCGCAGCTGAGAAAGTTTCTACTGTGTGGACCCCGGAAACATCATTATCCCATGGTATACTTGCTACGTCTGCCATGTTGATAGTTAAAATTGATTTATCAATCGAATTTTCTGCAAAGCCAGATTTAGGTTTTAAAAACCAAATTGTTGTTGTTACAATTCCTAGTAAACTTGGAATAACAAAATATTTTGTCATTTTTTTCATAATTTAGATACTTCCTTGTAGCTAATAAGGTTTCTTTTTAACTTACATAATGTATAAGTTAAATATTCAAGAAACAGATAAAATAACTAATTATTTAATATCATAAATGGAAAAAAAGTCATTAGATTTATAATTTTTTATAAAAAAATAAATTACTTAAATGTTTTAAAAAAAGGCAATATTGACTTTTGAAGTCTCTGGTGCTGTTTGCAAAAAATTTTACAATAAAAATTATAAATTGAATGTTAATTTATTTTTTTTTAGATAATTTTTAGAAAGAAATATTTTAGTGTAGTTGTCTATAGGGAATGCCAAGTTTAACTCGTTTCTTAATCTCTGTTTTAATATTTTTATAAATTAAATAAGCTATTTCTTTATCTTCATCAGCACATTCTTGACTGGTTGGATAATATTCGTCACGACATTCAAATTTAAAGTAATCAAGAAAGTAATTTAGTTGAAAAGTCGTTAAACTTTTAATTGAATATATTGGATCAGAATATATCTTACTCAATAAGTATTCCACTTATTTTCTCCTTAATAATAGATGTCAATTTTGTTTATAAATTATTATAACAAATGATCTTAAGAAACGAAATATAAAATATGAATAAAAAGAGTCTTATTAAATGAGACCTTCTTATCAAGTTACTGTGTCTAATAAATGGTAGTTAATTACATATCAAGAAAACTTAACTGTAAAAGTATCTTTGCAGACAAAACTGTCTGCTTTTTTAATGGGTATTTAATTGATTTTAATTTCGATTCAACTTGTTAAAAAGAATAAAGGGAATTTAGAGAGAAAATTTAATTAGCAAAGAGTTCTTTCATGATTTTTAGAGATAGGTCAACTATTACACTATCAAAAGATTGCTCACCAGAAACAACTTGATCTGCTTTTGTTTTTCCTGGTTCAACATAAATATTATGCATAGGGCTAACAGAATGATTGAATTGTTTATAAACAGATTCAGGAGTTCTTCCTCTTTCACGCACATCACGTTTGAGTCTGCGTTCAAATCTTACTTTTTCTGAAGCATCGATAAAAACCTTATGGTTTATTCTTTTTTCGATATCTGAATCAGAAAATAAAAGAACGCCCTCTAAAACAACAATAGGTTTTGGAGAAGCGTATTGATTTCCAAGTAATCTGCTATGTTTAGCAAAATCATACAAAGGTAAATTAACTTCTTTTCCTAGCATGAGATCATCTAAGTGCGCAGCAAGCAAAGGAAACTCAATAATATCTGGATGATCAAAATTAACTTCAGCTCTTTGTTCAAAAGGCAGATGACTTAAATCTTTGTAATAAGCATCTTGGCTTATATGCAAAACATTGTCATTGCCCAAATACTTAACAAGTTGTTTACAGAATGTGGTTTTTCCACTGCCAGAACCACCACAAACGCCAATGACATAAGGCTGATTCCATTGACGAGCAAATATGTTATTTTTTCCCTTTGCTTCTCGTACTTTATACTCAAGCGAGTGTAATTTATAAGCATGTTTCTGCCACATATTTTGACATCCTGATAGTAATTCTTTTCAAAACAGCAAAGCATTAGCTCTTATTTATTCGTATTGCAAGTATCTTTGTAAATTCTTGCAAAATCATACGTAATAAATACACTAACGCTTTGTAATCTGCTATCGAGCTCTTCATATACAGGATTTTAATCTATGATAAAGCCCTATTATTCTTTGAATAATCTTTCACCTATCCGTTATTCTAGTGATGAAGTGGGTGGAGGCTCCCATATCCTTGGAGGTGTTTCGTTTTCAAAAATTCCTCGAGTTTTAATTGCAAAATGTGGATTAGATGGACATGACAGAGGTGCAAAATACATTGCTAAAGCTCTCCGCGACTCAGGTATGGAAGTTATCTATACGGGTGTCCGCCAATCAACAGAAGATGTAGCACAAACGGCTATACAAGAAGATGTTGATATTGTTGGTTTATCTTTACTTTCCGGTGCCCATAAAACCCTATTTCCTAAATTAATAGAAGCTTTAAAAGAAAAGGGAGGGGGTGACATTCCAGTTTTTGGAGGAGGTGTAATCCCAGCCGAAGATATTCCTTTTTTAATATCAGTGGGTGTAAAGGCCATTTTTACTCCTGGAACAAAAGTACAAGATGTAATCCTTGAAATAAAAAAAATACTTGAAGGGTAACTAAAATGACAATGAGTACGGAAAAAGCAATTTTAAAATTGAAAGAGGAACGGAATAAGGCATTTATTGGTGGTGGGCAGAAAAGAATTGATGCTCAGCATGAAAAAGGAAAAATGACTGCACGCGAAAGAATTCAAGAGCTCCTTGATAGCAATTCCTTCGTTGAATTAGATGCTTTTGTTACTCATAATTGTGAACAGTTTGACATGCAAAAGCAAAAATTTCTTGGTGATGGAGTTGTCACTGGATATGGATTTATTGCTGGTCGTCCTGTATATGTTTTTGCTCAAGATTTCACTGTTTTTGGAGGCTCTTTAGGGGCTATGCATGCAAAAAAAATCTGTAAAGTTATGGATTTAGCTTTGCAAAATGGCGCTCCAATTATAGGTTTAAATGACAGTGGTGGGGCACGAATACAAGAAGGTGTTTCAAGTTTAGGTGGGTATGCAGATATTTTTTATCGCAACACAATAGCAAGTGGAGTTATTCCCCAAATTAGTGCAATTTTAGGCCCTTGTGCGGGCGGTGCCGTATACTCTCCAGCTATTACTGATTTTATCGTAATGACTCAAACTTCCTCACATATGTTCATTACTGGGCCTGATGTGATAAAAACGGTAACTGGAGAAGATGTTGACTTTGAATCGCTAGGTGGAGCTGATACCCATCATATAAAAAGCGGTGTGGCCGATGCAGCTTGTGCAGATGAGTATGAAACCATCGCATTTGTGAAAAAATTAATATCTTATCTTCCGCAAAATAATTTAGAAGCTCCTCCTTTGCATAGGTGTAGTGATGCAGCAGACAGAGCAGACATAGAACTCAATTCAATTATTCCAGATAATCCAAATCAACCTTACAATATGCGCGATATTATTAAGCGTGTTTGTGATTTGGACTCTTTTTTAGAGCTGCAACCTAATTATGCAAAAAATATGATAATAGGTTTTGCTCGTCTACAAGGCCAATCTGTAGGAATTGTTGCAAATGATCCTATGAATTTAGCAGGTGTCTTAGATATTAATGCAAGTATTAAAGCGGCACGTTTCGTTCGTTTTTGTGATGCATTCAATATTCCTTTAATAGTTTTTACTGATGTACCTGGTTTTCTTCCTGGAACTGAACAAGAATGGCGCGGAATAATTAAACATGGTGCTAAGTTACTTTATGCTTTTTGTGAAGCTACAGTTCCACGATTTACAGTCATTACTAGAAAAGCATACGGTGGTGCTTATGATGTAATGAATTCAAAACATATTGGTGCTGATTATAATATTGCATGGCCAAGTGCTGAAATTGCAGTTATGGGACCTGAAGGTGCGTGCAACATTATATTCAAAAATGATATTGCAAAATCAATAAATCCTGAGCAAAAAAGACAAGAATTAATTCAAAACTACCGTGATACTTTTGCAAATCCATACGTCACGGCTCAGCAAGGTTTTATAGATGACGTAATCGAACCTAAATTAACAAGAAAATTGCTAATTCAAGCTCTCATTTTAAATAAACAAAAGCGAAAAGAGTTACCAAAAAGAAAACACGGCAATATTCCTTTATAATTAAAATATTATTCAAGATGGGATTTTTAAAATGTTTAATGATCAATATTTACCATTAATACATAGGCCATTTAAAAGAGTACTTATCGCCAATAGAGGTGAAATTGGTGTGCGTATTATTCGTGCTTGTCGTGATTTAGGTTTGTCACCTTTAGCTGTTTATTCATCGGCGGATCTGCATTCTAGACATGTTGCTTTAGCTGATTCCGCATGTTGGATTGGCAATGCACCAAGTAATGAAAGTTATTTAAATATTCAAAATATTTTAAATGCCGCAAAAGAATTAGAAGCAGAAGCTGTTCATCCTGGTTTTGGTTTTTTATCTGAAAGTGCAGAATTTGCTAATGAAGTTTTAAAAGCAGGTTTAGTTTGGATTGGACCTTCCCCTGCATCTATTCATGCCATGGGAGATAAAACATTAGCAAAAAGAAAAGTAACAGAAGCGGGAGTTCCATGTAGTCCTGGAAAGAACGAACCCTTGAAAGATTTAAAAGATCTGCAAGATACTGTTCATCAAGTAGGGTATCCACTGATCTTAAAAGCTGCTGCTGGTGGGGGTGGCAAAGGAATGCGAGTTGTTCGGAAAGACGAAGAGCTTGCGCAAGCATTTGAAGCTTGTCAAAGAGAAGCTCTAAGTTATTTTGGCAATGCTGACGTTTTTTGTGAGCGGTATATAGAACATCCAAGACATGTTGAATTTCAAGTTTTAGCTGATTCGCATGGGAATATTGTCCATTTATTTGAACGTGACTGCACTATTCAAAGAAGGCATCAAAAGCTAATAGAAGAAGCACCATCAAGTTACATTAGTGCTGAAACAAGACATAAAATGGGTGAAATAGCTGTAAGAGCTGCACAAAGTGTGGGTTACGTTAATGCTGGTACTATAGAGTTTATCTTAGAATCGCCTACTAAATTTTATTTTATGGAAATGAACACTCGAATTCAGGTTGAACATCCAGTTACGGAAATCGTAACAGGCGTTGATTTATTACAAATGCAATTAAAAATAGCTATGGGTGAAAAACTCCCTTTTGCACAAAAAGATCTTTGTATGCGTGGTTGGGCAATCGAAGCAAGAATTAATTCAGAAGATCCATTTAATAATTTTCGTCCTGATCCTGGATGTATTAAGGAATTAGAGTTTCCGACTGGCCCTGGAGTTAGAGTAGACTCACATATTTATGCTGGTTATAAAATTCCTGAATTTTATGATTCTATGATTGCAAAGTTAATTGTTTATGGAACTAATCGAAATGATGCTTTAAATAAAATGGCAAGAGCACTAAGTGAATTCCAAATAGAAGGAATTCAAACAACAATACCATTTCATCAAGCGCTCATAGAATATCCAAGCTTTCGAGAAGGTAACTATACAACACGTTTTATTGAAGAAAATGATAAATTAATTGAAAATTCTGAACATATACATGCTATATTAACTAAAGAAGAAGCTGCTGTTGTTGCAATTAAAGTTACAGATCAAAAAGCAAAATTAGAAGCAAAAGTAAATGTACTACCAGAAGTTCCATCTGCCTGGGCAAATGCTTTTCGTTTAGAAAGTACAAGAAGATAAGGATAGGAGTATATTTTTATGAAAATTCATGTGCAAAAAGCTAAAGGAAAAGAAGAATTTATTATTAATGTGCCTGCTTCTATTGATTTTATGCATTTATCAAAAGGAGAGTTTTTTTCGCTCTATATTCAAAATGGTTTGGGAGAAATAATAGAAGAAAAATGCACTTTTTTAGCAGATGGAAGAAGTCTTTTAATCGGAAATAAAGTAATTCGTGTGAATAATACTTTTATTGAAAAAAAAGGTGAACACTACAGATTTGGTATAAAAAGTCATAATTACATTCAACAAAAAAATTATCTAGCTAATGTTGTTAAACCTGTTCAATCAAGAACAAATTTAGCAAATTTACTAGGAGGAGAATTAAAATCTCCAATGACAGGAAAGATTGTTTCTGTATTAGTTTCTGAGCAATCTGCTGTAAAAGAAGGAGATCCTTTAGTTATTATCGAAGCTATGAAAATGGAGAATAGAATTGTTGCTGAGTGCGATGGCATAATATCTAAAATAAAAATTAGTAAAGGCAGCAGCGTTGCTGTTGGTGATTTCCTTTTATATTTGTCTCCTACTAATCAAGGTTAATTGAATGAAGATAAAACAATCCATTGATATTAATTCTGTTGTAAATTCTTTAATTGGAAAAACTTGTCTTGAAAATGTTGATCAATGGAATTCACAAATAAGAGCCTTAAGCAAAGCGATAACATTTGTGGAAAATGATCCTTTACTCGCTCCCAAATTACTTTCGCACCCAAATCTCTCCACCAGTGCAATAATGCAAGCAAGAATCATTGGAATTACGGGTTTACCAGGGGCTGGAAAATCGACCCTTACAAATTTACTTGTAAAAGAGTTAAGGCAATTAGGAAAAAAAGTAGCGATTTTTGCTGTAGATCCATCTTCCTCTTTAACTGGCGGAGCTATTCTTGGTGATAGAGTCAGAATGCAAGACCATTTTCGTGATCCTAATGTCTTTATTCGTTCGATGGGATCTCGTGGTGCTTTAGGTGGAGTTGCACGAGCTACTCGCAGTGCAATACGTTTGGCTTCGGTTTTAAATTTTGATTACATCTTGGTTGAAACCGTCGGAATTGGGCAAAGTGAAAGTGAAATTACCAGTTTAGCAGATTCAACAGTTCTAGTTTTAATGCCTAATAGTGGTGATGAAATTCAATTAATGAAATCTGGTATTTTGCAATTAGCTAATATTTATATTATCAATAAATGTGATCTAGCAGATGCCTCAAGAATGATTCAGGAATTAAAAGAAAATATAACTCCTAATGCAGAAAATCTTTGGCATCCTCCAGTTCTAAAAACATCTGCTGCCAATCATGAAGGAATACAAGATGTAGTAAAATCTTTTCTCCAACATGAAGAATTTGAAAAAAATAGTTCAATTGGAAAAAAATTAAGATTTTTAAGACTCCGAAATGAAATTTTACAAAATATATTAATTCTTGCAGATGAAGTTTTTCAAGAAAAAGTCAAGCAAATTAGTATTGAAGAAATAGAACTATTATCTTTAGGCAAAACTACCGCAATGTCGATAGCTAATGCAATTTTTCAGAAAGAATTAAAATAGGATAATGATATGCATATTAAGAGAATTAACCATTTAGGAATTGTTCCCAAAGATCTCGCTCAGGCAAAAAAGTTTTTTAATGAAATTTTACACTTGAATCATGAAGGCAGTGAAGTTGTTGCAGAACAAAAAGTTGCTGTTGAATTTTTACGTTGCGAATTTTCTAGATTAGAGCTTCTTTCGCCTACTGCTGAAGATAGTCCGATAGCTAAATTTTTGGAAACTAGAGGTGCTGGTATTCAACATATTGCATTTGAAGTGCAAAATCTAGACAATTGGATAGATTATTTGAAAAAAAATAATATTCGGCTTATTGATGAAAAGCCAAGGTATGGTGCACATAATACACGTATTGTATTTGTTCATCCACATGCTACAGGTGGAGTGCTTGTCGAATTAGTCGAGGAGCAAACCGCAGTATAACTTTCGTCAAACATTTAAAGAAGAAATTTTATTTATGCCAATTCAAAAGTTTTATGTTCTTATTCTAAGTTTTTTCTTTCTTTTTTCGGTTGTATCTTGTCGCACAGTACCTATTTCCGAACAATCTCAGGAAGAAGGAATAACGCGTATACGTGATGAATTTGAAGATAAAAATTGGTCCGATGTCGTGTCCAATGTCGATGAATATAAAGCACGTTATCCTTATTCAAAAAACTTACCTGAAGCAGAGCTTATGCAAGCAAATGCTTACTACTTATCAGGAAAATATCCTGAAGCCATAGCTGCATATGAAGATTTTGCTCGTCGTAACCCGATCAATAAAAACGTTCCTTTTGTGCACTATAGAATAGCAAACTCAAATGATTTACAGGCTTCTGAAGAAATTGACAGAGAACAAGTTTCGGCAAGGAAAGCTATTATAAAATATAGTTTCTATATAAAAAATTACCCTAATGCTGAATTTATTCCTGAGGCAACCGAAAGAATAAAAGTCTTAACAAGGCGCTTGGCTGAACACGAAATGTTTATTGCTCGTTTTTATTGGCGCAAAGACTTATATTCTGCAGCATTAAATAGATATTTAGAAATATTAACAAAATATCCTCAATATGATGATCTTAAATTAGAAGCAAAGGAAAGAGCTGCTGTTTGTTATGAAGAAATGGCGGACTTCTTAGAAGAAAACCCTGATTCTGATCAATTTGCTGTCATTAAAAATGTTAAGCCTAATGATTTACGCCAAAAAGCAAAAGAAATATTATCTCTAAAGTGACATTACATTCAAAAAATAGAAGAAGGTAATTATGAAAATTCTTCATACTTCCGACTGGCATTTAGGAGCAACTTTTGAAGGCATTGGACGAGAAGAAGATCATAAATTTTTTTTAAATTGGTTGATTCCCTTTTTAAAGGAACAAGAAATTGTTGTCTTGATTATTGCTGGCGATCTTTTCGATCAAACTCAACCATCAGCAGAAGCGCAAAGAATTTACTATCAATTTCTTTTATCGGTTTCACAAAAAACTGATGTAAAAAAAGTAATCATTGTAGGAGGAAATCACGATTCTCCAACCAGACTCGATGCGCCTGCTGAGCTCTTAAAACTTCTTGATGTCTTTATTGTTGGAGGAATTTCAGTAGATGGGAAAGACTTTAGCCGATATCTTTGTTCACTTAAAAATGAACAAAATGCTGTTGAGTTGGTTGTAGCTGCTGTTCCTTTTATTCATGAATACAGGCTTGGAGTAAGGACTTCAATGCATAATGAAAGTGAAATTCATTCTCTCTTTAAAGAAAAAATTCAAAACTTTTATTTTGATCTTGCAGATGCTGCTGAACAAATAGCTCAAGATGCGCCTATTATTGCAACAGGGCATATGGCCTGTCGAGGAAGTGAGTTAGATGATGCACCACAGGAAATCCATATGATTGGAACAATGGGAGGACTTCCTTCTGCAATATTTGATTCTAGATACTCCTATATAGCTTTAGGACATATTCACAGAGCATATCGAGTTGATCAATCAAATGCATATTATAGTGGGTCACCCATACCTCTATCTATTAAGGAATCAAATTATCCAAGATATGTTCAACTTATATCCTATGAAAAAGGTTCAAAAGCAAAAACTGTCCAGAAAATTGAAGTGCCTGTACTAAGAAAAATTTTAGAAGTAAAATCTAATTTGGAACAAATACATTCGATATTACTCAATATTTCTTGGCAAACTCCAATGCCTCCAATTTTGGCTATTTCGGTGCAAGTAAATAGCTATCATTCTGGGCTGGATCTAGAACTAAAAAATATACTAAAAAATAAATTTCAAGATGCTTCACCTATTATTGCTTATATTAGACAAATTCCAGCTAAGTCTGACAATAATGTTTTAGCAAGTAAAGAAGCATTTTCTTTGAAAGAGCTCACTCCTGAACAAGTTTTTCTTAAAATGTGCGACACATATAATGAAATTGTAGATGAAAATTTATTGCAAGCATTTCGTAGTTTATTAAATGAAGAAAATATTTAATTTGTTTAATAAAGGAAATTAAATTGAAACTAATAAAAATACAACTAGAAAATTTAAATTCACTATATGGTTTTCACAGCATTGATTTTGAAAAAGATCTTTGTAATGCACCTCTTTTTTTAGTAATGGGAGCCACTGGAGCAGGAAAATCAACATTAATGGATGCTATGTGTCTGGCCTTATTTGGACAAACACCACGTTTAACAAAAGCAAAATCAGATAAAGATCCCGAAAATGATTGTAGACAAATTATGTCTAAAGGAACAACATTTGCATATTCTCAGTTAACTTTTTCAAAACAAGAAAATAATAAAACTGTTAAATATAGAGCAACTTGGCAATGTGAAAGAGCTTATAAAAAACCAGATGGAAACTTTAAAGATCCTAGAAGAGTATTAGAATGTTTTTCTGAAAAGTTAAATGACTGGGAGCAGATTGTTAGTGACTATCGACCAAAATTTTTTGAACCTCATTTTAATAAAGTATTGGAATATCTTACTGTAGAAGATTTTAAAAGGATGGTTTTACTCGCGCAAGGTGAATTTGCCGCTTTTTTAAAGGCAAATGAAGAGGAACGTGCTGCTATATTAGAAAGATTGACAAATACGGAAAAATATAAAGAAATTGGAAAAAAAGCGGCAGAAAAAAAGAAAGAATTAGAGGAAAAATTATCATTAGCATCACTAAAATATAGCGGAATTGAAGTATTAACAACTGAACAAGAAGATAATCTTTTTAATTGTTTAAATAAAAATCAAATCGAATTTGCATCTAATGATGATAATTTGCAGAAAATACAAAAAAATATTGATTGGATTGAAAAAAATATTTTATTACAAAATAAGTATATTGAGGCTCAGATTAAATTTAATGATATAGAAAAAAAATATCAAGAAAATATTGAAATAATTAACAAATATAAAAATTATAAGAAATTTGCAAATGTAATAGAGATAATTTTTAAACATGATAGTTTAAAAATTGATTTACAAAATTTATATGAACAGAAAGCAAAAAATAAAAATGAAGTCAATTTATACGAAAGTCATGTAGATTTTTTAAAATTGAATATTGAAAAATATCAATCAGTTTATGAAAATTTAAAAATTGAGAATGAGAAAAAAAGACCATTCCTTGCTAAAGCTAAAGAATTAAGAATTGAAAAAGAATTCCTATTAAATAAAATAACAGAATATAAGGAAAAGAAAAATTTTTATATGCAAGAAAAAGAAAAATTTATTGCGCAATATAAAGCAATAGATATTTCAATTTTAGAAGAAAATAAGAAAAAAAATAATTTGCATAAAGATATTCTTGTTTCATTAAATAATTTAATACAGGATGAATATTTTGCCGATAAAGAGTTTACAAAAATAAAAAATGATTTTGAAAATATTAAAAAAGATTTAATTCTTACTTGTTTACCTTTTGAAAAACCTCAAGATAAAATAAAAGATTTTCATCATCAAAGGGATATTTTGATTTTAAGTAAAAATGATATTTCAAAAGCCTCATTTCATTTTGAAAGTCTCCAAAGTATTGAAGAAAATATTGAAAAAATAAAAAGAAAGATTGAAGAAAATGAACTATTTATATTTCGTGAGAATGAGAAAGTATATACAGATAAAAATTTATATATAAATGAAATAAATAATATTAATGAATTAAAAAGTAACTTAACGAAACTTGCATGGCATTTAAATATTGCAGAAAAAAGACAATTATTAGTCAGCGGTGAAGAATGCCCTTTGTGTGGAAGCTCAAGTCATCCTTATTTTTCTGAAAAATCTTTTCGTACTGCTGATTTAGATATTCTAAGTCAATATGAATTTTTATCCGAACAGTTAAAACAAAAAGAAATTATTTTAGAAAATTCTAGGAAAGAATTAAGCACTATTGAAGTAAATATATTGGTATTTAAAGAGCAGGTAATTAACTTAAAAAAAGATATTGATGAGTTAAATAAAGAAAAAAAAGATAAATTAAATTTAATTGCAAAGCTTCTAAATTTATCAAATTCTATAAATGATTTAACAAGTGAGAAAATTTTCCAGCATATAAAAATAGAAGAAACTAAAAATGAACAAAAAATAGAAAATATTGAAAACTCTTTAAATAATCTTCAAGATAAACTCGATAAATATAATTTACTAAAAGAAAAATATATTAATCTAAAAGATATAAGTAGTAAAATAAATATAAGTATTAAAGATATTATAGATATTCTTCTGTATTTTGAAGAAAATTTTAATTTTGAAAACTATAAAAAAACAATAAAAATAAAATATCAAGATAATTATCAAATTCAATTAGTTGAGAATAATTATTTTTCTAAATTTCGTGAATTAGATATAAATTTGACTTCTTTAAATCATAAAAAAGTATCTATAGAAAAGGATATTATAATTAGAGAGAAAAATATTTCAGATATTTCTCAGAATTTAATTGAAGTAGAAAGAAAATTAGGAAATCTAGATAAAGAGATTTTAACCATTTTTTCAGGAGAAAATCCTGATGAAATTGAAAGAATTATGTTTAAAGAATTAGAAGATAAATATAAAACTTTAATGCAAGAGAAAGAACAGTTAAGTGAGAAAGAAAATAAAATTAAGTTAATCAAAAATTTGATTCAAGAAAATGAGTTGAGGGAAAAACAGTTACTAGATGCTTTATTTGTTTACTCGACAACAATAGATTTAGAATGTAAAAAAAATAAAGTAATAAAAGAAGAAATTTTGCAACACTTTCTTGATGAAAATACCAAAGAAAATTTTGAAACTATTACTAATGAATTAGAATTAGAAAAATCAACTGCTTTAGCTATAATGCATCAAAGAAATGAAGATTTAAATCAACATAGAACTTTAAAAATAAACGGATATATTGAAAACTTAGAAGAACTTTCAGAAATTAAAAATAATTTAGTAGTAAAAATTGAAGAATTAAATTCTCAAAAAGCTGGTATTCAATTACAAATAGAAAAAAATATTGTTAATAAAGAAATTTCCCAAAAATATTTTAATGAATTGAATGCTCTAAAAAATGAATATTCTGTTTGGTTAAAACTGCATCAAATAATAGGGATTAATAATGGTGAACAATTTAAAAAATTTGCGCAAATTTTAAATTTAGAAGAATTAATAGGAAAAGCTAATTATCATCTAACAAGATTTGAAAAACGTTATTCGTTGGCGCCCGCCTTAGATTCAGATAATAAACCACGACTCGCATTTGCCATTAAAGATGCATATCATGCAAATGAGTTAAGATCATTTAAAACTCTTTCAGGTGGAGAAACCTTTCTTGTTTCTTTAGCTCTCGCCTTAGCTTTAGCTGATTACAGAACAGTAAAAATGCCAATAGAAACCATCTTGCTTGATGAGGGTTTTGGAACATTGGATCCCTCAACCTTGCAAGTTGCGATGAGTGCCTTAGAATCATTATATTCAACTGGTACTCAAGTGGGTATCATTAGTCATGTTGAATTTTTAAAAGAAGCTATCGGTGCAAGGATAATTGTTGAAAAACTAGGTAATGGACATTCCGCATTGAAAGTTGAAAATATTTGATTTGAGGTTTTAATGAATATTCAAGAATACTTGAAAAAAGAAGCCGAAGGAAAATCTTGGCTTCCGGGTTTCGGCGTCTTTGAAAGAGAAGTTCGTCGATTTTTTGCAGTCCCAGCACAAACAATTTTAGCTCCCTTTGGAAGTGCTATTCTTTATTTTGGCTTGTTTGGTTTAGCATTAGGAAAATTAATTTCCAAAAATAATGATCATGTTCTGACACATGGTTATGATTATGTAGTTTTCTTAATCCCAGGAATTATTGCGATGGAAGTAGTAAATGCTGGGCTACAAAATCCAATGAGTAGTATTATGATTGCTAAATGGAGTGGAACAATTGTAGATGTTTTAATGGCACCTCTTTCTCCATTTGCAATGTGGTTTGCTTATATTAGTGGTGCAGTAATTCGCTCATTAATTGTTACTTTAGCAGTCCTTGCGGCTGGATTTTTATGTGCTTGGACTTTTATTCCATTTAACCCATTTTTATTAATTATAGCATTGTTTTTGGCTACAGGAATATTTGGAAGTATTGGTATAGCTGCTGGAGCTGTTTGTAAAAGTTGGGATCAAGTAGGTATTTTAATTTCTTTTATAGTTCAGCCATTAATCTTTTTTTCTGGAGTATTTTTTTCATTCAATACTTTTCCTGAATGGATTCAATTTATAAGATATTTTAATCCAATATTTTATATAGTGAGTATGTTTCGTTTCTCAATTTTAGGTATTTCAGATACATCTCCTTTAATTAGTTTTTCTGTATCAATACTTTTTTTTATTTTAACCTCAGTTTTTTCGGTTAAAGTTTTAAAATCAGGCTTTGGTTTGAGGGCATAATAATGAGCAATATTGCTATTGAATTTAAAAATGCAAGTAAGACATATAAATTGCCAAAAGGTGATTTGTTTACTGCCTTAAAACCGATTGATTTGCAAATTAAGAAAGGAGAATGCTTTGGCTTATTAGGGCATAATGGTGCAGGAAAAACAACGCTATTAAGTCTTTTAGCTGGAATAAATAAACCAACTACTGGCGATGTTTTTGTTGAGGGGTTAAGTGTTTCTAAAAATACATCTGAAACAAAAAGATTATTAGGGGTTGTTCAGCAAGAATTAATCGCCGATACATTCTTTAATTTACCTACTATGCTTAAAATTCAAAGTAAGCTATCTGGCTTTAAACCTGATACAGAATGGATCCATTTTTTGTTAGATAAACTAATGCTGCTTGATCATGAGAAAAAAACAACTCGTGAATTAAGTGGTGGAATGAAGCGAAGAATGATGATAGCCAGAGCATTAGTGCATAAACCAAAAATATTAGTTTTAGATGAACCCACAGCAGGTGTTGATATTCAACTTAGAAAAAGTATGTGGGAATTTATTGAGGATTTACACAAAGAGGGCTTAACAATTATTTTAACCACTCACTATTTGCAAGAAGCAGAAGAATTTTGCAGCAGAATTGCTATTATAAAACAAGGTGAAATAGTAACTTTAAAAGAAAATGCAGATTTGCTCGCGTTAGGTGGTATGCATAAAGTCTGTTGTTTTACTGAAGTCTCAAATGTAAAAACTTGGATTGAGGAAAATCAACCCTATTTAAAAGAAAAAAATGTTGGAGTAGAAGCAATTAAAACAGTGACACAAAGCACAGGGGCATTAAAATTATCTTTACCTTATATTCATGGTAGTATGAGTTCTTTCTTAGATTCAGTAAATATTCTCCATATTGTCACTGATAAGTTAAAACTTAAAATTAAT
Organism: Pigmentibacter ruber; assembly: GCF_009792895.1. Taxonomy (NCBI): domain Bacteria; kingdom Pseudomonadati; phylum Bdellovibrionota; class Oligoflexia; order Silvanigrellales; family Silvanigrellaceae; genus Pigmentibacter; species Pigmentibacter ruber. The sequence continues at coordinate 273,995 of NZ_WSSC01000004.1, read as the reverse complement.
GACATATGTACTGAATCACCTGGTTTAGAAGATGTTTTTGTAAAAATAAATGCTGGTGATATTCTTGTAAAATAAAATATTATTTTCTATTCTTATACTCTTTGACAAAATATTCTTTAGTAAAAAGATTGACTGATTGAATTTTTGGATGATTTTTAAGTTTATCGAGCTCTTCTATGCTTGGATCACCGATGATATAAATAATTGAATATTTTTCTCTCTTAAAAAATGTGTTTAATGTTCTATTTATTTTATTTAAATCGTTAATATTTTTTATATATAAAAGATAATCTGAAACATCAATATTAGGAATCGAGTTAGATGAAACTTTCCCAGTGATTAACTTTAGATAATCTGAATTTGTAAATTCTTTTTTTGCTTCTGAGTGAATAATGCTTTTTTTTGTATTAATTAAATTTTCTCTAGATATCCCAGTTTTTATGTAATTATCTAGTAGGTCAAGTGAAAGATTGATAGAATTAAATACATCATTTTTAGGGCTTTCATATACTAAGGAAAATTCTGTATCATTGAGTATAGTATAGGGGTTATAACTAATACCTGTTTCGGAACGAATTTTAGGGAAGAAAAAATTGTCTTTAAAATCAAAATAAATAATATCAAGGTGCATATTATCTGTTTTACTAAAATTATAATTGTCTGAGAAATTTTGACTAATTGTTATATAGTTGCGTTTAAAGTTCTTATTTTGCAGAATATAAATATCAAATTTTTCTGATTTTTTTTGCAATTCAATATTTTCATGGTAGAGTTCTGGATAAATGTTACCTTGCGGTAATTTATTTAAGAATTTCTTAATTACAGGTAATTGATCTTTTTCAGTAGTTGATATGTATACTAATTTTAAACCATTTGCATGCACTACTTTTTCGTGTATTTTTTCTATATCTCTTATTTTAACACTATCTAAGCTATTTGAATTATTTAGATTATAAAATTTGTTATAAGATAAAAAACTTATTTCTTCATTAATCAAATCTTGAGTTAATGAAGTATCATTTAAATTTATTTTATCTGATATTTTGTTTTTCCAATTTTTTATGTAATAAGATAAATTTTCTTCAAAATAAATTGGGGAATTAAATATACAATTTATATATTGCAGATGATAATCTAAATTTTTATTTAACCCTATAAACTGAAAATAGGCTTTATTTTCATTAGTATAAAAGTAATTAATTTCTAGATTATCGCTTCCATCATTTACACATATTGGGTGCGTCCTAGTTATTAAGTTTAAATTAAGTAATTGAAGGAAAATATGAAAGGCAGTCTTTTCTTTACCATTAAAAATATTTAAGCCATTGGCAAAAGAAATGGTTAAATAAAATAAAGGTGATTTATCTAAGCTATTGTGCCAATAAATTGAGCTTTTATTTGGCAATGATATTTTTTTGAAATCAATCTGATCCCTTTCAAATGCATGAATATTTTCATACAAATTGTTGTTTTTTTTCTTAAATAGATCTAGTGAGTAAGAAGGATTGCTTAATATTATTAGAAAAGGAAAAATCAGTTTAATATAATTAATATACATATTTCTATCTTTCATCAATTTTACAGAAATTAATTAATTTTTTATCCTGCAGAAATTTTTTTGTATAATATTTGTTTTTAATAAAATTTTCTTCAATCCAATTTGAAAAATTTGAGTTATTTAAATTAGAAATAATCTCAGATAATTTTACTTCTGGATTTGTAGTTTTAAAAGTAAAAAAATTAAAAGCAATATTTTCAGCAATATTAAAGCTTTTTTCATAATTTAAAGCAGAGTTTTTGATTAAATAATCTCTCATTTTATTTAATTCATAAAAGGTAAATTTAGTATTTTTTATTTCATTTAATTTATTAAAAAGAGCATTTTTGTGTGTTGAAAAATTTTTAGGATCACTTGTTTCAAAGTTGAATTCAGTCTCGTCATCAATAACGCCGCTTCCTGTATTATAATACAAATAAAAATCTGAAATATAATCTTTTTCGTAAAGTTCACTTACAAAAGAGTTTGATTTATTTGTCAGAATATAATTTAGTATATCAAAATAAATAATATCTTCTTCAGAAAATTTCTCTTTCTTAAAAACAAAAGTGAATCGATTTGTTGGTAAATTTTTATCAAAGCAAATGTAATTTGAAAAATTTAAATTGTGAGAATATTTTTTTTCAGGATTTTCTGATTTAGCTTTCCAGTTTTTAAATTCTTGGTATATTTTTTCCGCAATATTATCTGGATTAAATTTTCCCACAACTATAAAAATAGTATTTTTGGGAGAATAGTGTTGAGAATAAAAATCATATAATTGTTTAGCAGTAAATGATTTAATATTTTCTTCTGAACCAAGAATACTTTCTTCGTATGGTGTTTTATGGTAAAGAATTTTATTTAATGTCTCTGAAGTTTTAGAAAAAATATCGTCTTTATCTACAGATATAGATTTCTCATTTAGTACAATGTTTCTTTCATTTTCTAATGAAGTACTATTTATTTCTAAATTTTGGAACATATTTCCTTGTAATTTTAAAATTTCGTCAAAAGCAGGAGCAGGAAAATTGATATAAAATCTGACAAATCTTTTATACGTGTGAGCGTTGAATTCAGCACCCAATTTCAACAGTTCTTGTTCAAATTTCTTATTTTTCGAGCCTTTTGCGTCTAGGAAAAATAGATGTTCTAGAAAATGTGCTATTCCAGCATCTTTTTTTTCAATTTCTTTATTGCTACCAGCATTTACAACTGTAAAAAGCGTGGAAAATGAATTTTTTGTTTGTGGGACTACTATTAAAGTTAAGCCATTAGAATACTTGTACAAGAAAGTTGATAAAGATGATTCTGGTAAAACTTGACTAACTTTCTCTAAATAATAATTTTTTTTATTACTGTAATTATTAGCAAATACTGATTGTATAGATAGACATGTAAAAAATACTGTTTTAAAAACTCTAGAAAAAATAAGCATAATGAATCCTAGATAGAAAAGAAAACAAACAAGGGGCTTATCCTTTACTTGTTAAGTTTTTATTATACTTTTTTATATTTTTTGCAATATCTAGAAAATTAAATAAACATAAGTGATTATGTTTATTATAGATAAAAATAAAAATGGCGGATATCTAAATTATCCGCCATTTTTCGCTATTCCAAGGAACTAATAGCTCGTGCTGTTATTTTTTAACTTCTACTGCAAGTTCTAATTCAACTTTTTCAGCAAAGTCTACATGCCAGCCTTTAGCTAATATTTCAAATTTACCTGTGTACAGACCTTCTGCCAAATTTGGATTTTTTGTTGAGTCAAATTTTACATTTAACACAGATCCAAAATTGTTGTAGCAGATTGCTCCATCATTCATATTTAAAATTCCACAGTCTACACCACTTCCAACACTTCTGTAACCTGTAAGAGTTAATTGAACTAATTTGTCACCATGTTGAGCTAAAACTTTGAAATCTGTTCCTTTAGTTTTGTATTGATCAACTCCCCAAATTGGTTTTAAATCATTGATTAAAAAGTAAACAGAACTTTTTCTAGTTTCGTTAGCTGCTTTCAAAGAAAAATCTTTTGAAGCATAAGGTTTTGTAGCAGTAATTACATTTGCCAATTTATTATTAATTTTAAATTCTAAAGTAATGTCTTTTTCATAACTTGGTGTATGCCAACCTTTTGCTTGAATGTTGATTGTTCCTGTAAAAATTCCATTTTCTAATTTAGCATTATCTGCTGGATCATATTTAACTATTAAGCTTGAAAAATCAGGTTTTTCAGTTGGGCATGTAATACCATCATTCATTTGTCTTTCAAAACCACATGCATTATCTCTATAAGCAGTAAATTTAATTTTAGTTTTTTCTTTAGTTGCTTCATTGATAGCTTCTACATCAAATTTTGTAGACTTAACGTTATATTGTCCCCAAACGCCTTTCATGTCAGAATCTTTCAAAATAAAGTAAACAGAACCTGTAGTTTTGTCTTTTTCAGTTGAAGCTTCGATAGATAAATCTTCAGATATATATGATTTGTCTTCAGTAATTAAATTTTTAGTATCTTTTTCAGGAACAATAACTCCTGGAGTGATGTCTGCTGTTGTTTCTTGAGGAGAAGAGTTAGAGCTTTTCTTACAAGAATAGAGTCCTAATGCTGAAATTAAAGTTAATGAAACTAAAATTTTTTTAGAAGTGAATTTCATAAATATTCCTTTATAATAAAATGAAATAAAATAATGATTAATTAGCAACAAAATATAATTGTTACAAAGTTATTATTATTGATAAAAGCTTTGAAATTCAATTCATTTATCTATTAAAGTAACCAATTAAAATTAAAGATATTAATGTTTTTGTAATTTAAATATTTATTTAATATAATGAAAATATTGAATAAAATGGTAATTCTCATTCTGTATATTTTATGAATGCTAGATTAAGAAATCATTAAAAAGGGAACAAAAAAACAATGTATTTATGTAGTAGTAAAAGTGTTTTATTGTATGAAAAGTTTATATAAAAAATATTAAACATTCTTCTTAAGATACCATATTTCTTCGGTAGCTGGACAAATTCCTTTTAAACCATTTGGAATTATTAAAGTTTCCAAAATTTTAATGGAATAACGGTTTGAGTAGTGTGTTTCAATTTCATTATGCGACAGAGAAAAAGGAGGGCCGTCCATAAGAGTTTGATCATAGTTATACGTTATTAATAATTGATCAGCCGAATTTGTTATATTCATTAAATGTGAAGTATATTTTATTCTCACTTCTTTTGGCAAAGCAACTAAAGCAGCTCTATCATATATGTAGTCAATATTTCCTATTAATTCTTTAGTTAAACTAAAAATATTTCCTACATATATTGCGACATTCTTAGTAAAGTACAATTTCATATCCTGTAAGACACTAACTTTTGGATTCACTCCTAAATTTTCAAATAGTTCTATGACTGCTTTTTCGCTAAGTTCAACACCTATAATATTTTGATTTTGGGAAAGTAACCATTTAATATCTAATGTTTTCCCGCATAGCGGAAGGAATATGTTATTATTTGTTTTTGCAGTAAAAAAATGCTGATATTTAAGTAAACTTGGATTTGTTTGTTCAAGATGAAACGGAATATTATTTGTTTCCCATCTTTCTAGCCAAAAATTTTTATCCATTATAAAAATCCTTCAAGTTAAATAAGAAAAATTCAAATTTAAATTATTTTTTTTAGAAATCAATACCAAAAAATAATTTTTGCTTATAGAAAATTTTAAGAAAAACTTTTTTTAATAAAAGTAACTAAAATAATATTTTATTGGTAACTAACTTATTTACTTTTAAATTGAATTAATATTATTTTAATTGGTTTTCATTGAGTGCTTAAAAAAAATTGTAGAATTAAAAAGTTACCAAAGAAATTTTTCTAAAATATATGCTAATTGCCTAAATTTAAAAGTTAATTTATAAACTGTTTTTAACTTTAAGGGAGTAATTTATGCAAATTAAAAAAATAGTCTTCTTGCTTTTCCCTTTATATCTTTTTTCTCAAACTGTTTATTCGCAAGAAATTAAAAGAAAGAAAGTACTATCACTAGGAGAGGAAATACCCACAACTCCTGAGGAGGAACAATTTAATGAGCAATTAATAAAACTTCTAAAAGGTGTAGTGCAAAATGGTTACAACAATAGACAAGGGCAAGATCATCCTGCAAAAAGAGATGCTCATGCTAAACAGCATGGATGTGTTGCAGCTAAATTTAAAATTGAATCGAATATTCCATCTAAATTCAGAAAAGGGATTTTTTCAACAAAGGATGAATATAAAGCTATACTTCGTTTTTCAAATGGATCTAGTGAATTAAAATCTGATAAAGTTGGTGATGCGCATGGCATGGCTATAAAAATTCTTGATGTTAAAGCAAATTTACTAAGCTATGAAGAAGCTAATGGCGAATTAAACACTCAAGACTTCATTATGATTGATCATCCCGTTTTCTTTTTAAGAAATTCTAAAGATTACTTACCTTTCATGATGGCACGAAAAAGTGGTCCAGAAGGATTTAAAGAGTGGCTAAAAAATAATCCATATGAAGCAGATATTATTACAAAATCTATATCCAAGTCACCTACTAATCCATTAGCATCACAATATTGGAGTCAAACTCCATACAAAATTGGTGATAAATCAGCTATGAAATTTACTGCCAAGCCTTGTACTGGACAAAATTTTATTGATATTCCAAAAGAACAACGGCAAGATAATTATTTAAGAGATGCCTTAGCCATGAATTTAGCAAGAAGTGAATTTTGTTTTGACTTTTTTATTATCCCACAGAGAGATGCAAAACAACATCTCATAGAAGATTCTACTGTTGAGTGGCCAACAACTTGGAAGGGAAAAAATAATATTTTTAAAGTAGCAACAATTTATATTCCTAAAGAACAAGCTCCAAATTCATCTGAAGCTTTAAAAATATGTGAAGAATTATCTTTTACACCGTGGCATGGAAGTGAAGATTTCAGACCTTTAGGTGGAATAAATAGAACTAGAAAAAAAATATATTTAGAATTATCAAAATATAGAAATCAATTGAATTTAGTTAATCCAAGTATACCCTCCTCAGATACTTGGGAAATTTTGTTACCTAAGTAAAGTTTCCTAAGTTCTTTTCAAATTCCTTTTTGTTCTTGCTCAAAATAAAATATTCATATATCTAAAAAAAATTAATAATTTATATAATTTTTTTTAGAAGGGTTTATGTTAAAAAAATACATCATTACTATTATTTTGTTTTCCTTAAAAAATTTTGCTTCTGCTGATGAAACATATGTTAATTGCGTGAATAAAAATTTAGATTGGAAATGGTTACGTGATTCTCAAAATAATTATGTTAAAGTTGTGGGCTATTGGAAAACACAATGGCTTACCCCAGATCATATATTTTCATACTTTGAGTTAAGTGATGGACTAGAAGGTTACAAAAAATTAAAAGAAATGTGTATTAAAAAATTTGGTGAACAATTTTCTATTTTACAACCAGCAGATCATTTTTATTCCTTATGGCATCCTTTTTTTGTAGACAATCAATATTTTGTAAATGGCCGAATTTCTGTTTATCAATTCTCAAGCCAAGATAGTTTATTTTTAAATAATTATTCAACATTTTCAAATCCAAATTTTGAGTTTCTTTCTTTATTTCAATTAGGAAAAATGTGCGAAGGTGTGATTGATAACTGTATAACCGAATGAAAAAGCAAAGAATCAGATAGGGACTTGCATTAAGAAATTGTTTATGGCATACAGGTAATTCTTGTAAGCGGGGTGGTAGTAGAGTTGGTTACAACGCTGGCCTGTCACGCCGGAGGTCGCGGGTTCAAGTCCCGTCCATCCCGCCATTCATATTTTCAAAAAAAATCAGGAACTCTCAGTCAAATACTTTTGTCAGTATATTTTCTATTCTTTTACCTGCCATATTGATATCTTTTTGGTGTTTGATAGTGAGTGTGATATAAAGAATAGTTTTCCATGATTCCCGCAGTTATCTTTAATATAGTGGGTTGTCACATCAGAGTCTTTTCTATTCCAGATGACATCAAGGACAACAAATTCTTGCTTTACTGCCTTTTCAAGCAAAGTATATAGTGTAGGAAGTGATGAAATAAAACTAGAAAACCATACAATTGAATTTACCTTATTCAGCTTAGATCTGTAATCTAATTGGCAGACAAGTTCTATTGCATTATCATTTATTTCATCGTCATATTCATTAAGAAATATGTAGCTTAGATTTCCAGATTCTGGAAAAATATTTTTATCTATTTCTTTTTTATAAAACACGTTATTGTTAATTTCGAATGTATGAATTCCTGTATTGTATGATGCAATATAATTATTTACTTTTGCATTTCTAAGTTCTTGATCGATAGGTACATAATTTTGATCCAAATATTGTTGGTATTTTCTTATACAATCTTTAAATGATTCAGAAGAATTACACTCTGAAAAATATTCATCTACCATATTTATATTATTTTGAGCCGAATTTAAACTTTCTGATAAGTAATTTTTTTCGTCATTCGAAAAATGTTTGTAATATTCATGACTGAGAATCTTTTTTATATTTTTAAATGCTTCCGAATTAATTTCTTTAATATTAGATAATTTAGCTGAAAATTTAGCATAATTTAAACCATAATTAAACTGATCGCTAAAGTATTCAAGTTTGTCATCTAATATAATAAGTTTTGAATAAGGAGTAGATTTTATTTCAGAAACAATCCAAGAATTTTCATTTTTAGTGTCTAATTGATTCATAAATTCATTTGAAAAATAGTTGTTGATAGTATCAAACATTTGGCTACATTGCTCAACTTGGTTTAAATTACAAACATTTTTTTTCAAAATTGACTGAAGTTGTTTAAATTCTCCACCGAGTTGCAACCCAGCTACAGTTATTTTTATTGATTTTCTTGTATTTTCATCCAAATTACTAATTGAAGAGCTTGCATTTACTCCTATTTCTTCGAATATATTTTTTCCTCCTCCAACTTTTGCTTCAAATTTATCTTTTGTTGCTTTATTTTTAAAATCTATTCGAGCTGTAATTACAAGATAAGCTGAGAGTTTCTGTGAATCAATAATTTCATCCCCGCAAACCTTAATAAATTCAGCCTTACTTTTGTCAAAAATTGATTTATAAAAATCATTTAGTTTATAACCAGGCGAATGTTCATTAATTCTTTTCAATCTATTTTTTCCATTTGTAACGTTTGCAATAAGCGTAACTGTCGAGCTTGCTTCGTTAGTATTCAACATATTTAAAAAGTTTGAATCAATGGAAACTTCACCCTGAGGAGAATGTAATTTGCCATTGACATTTATATTTAACTTTTCGCTTAATTCTTCGGAGGATAAATTATTAAAAAAATTAACTTCTGATTTTCCGCTTTGAATAAATTCATGATAAGTATTATCTAAACAATTATTCTTTATTGTTTTATCTACAGAATTATAGCCTTTTCCAATAATACTGGTATGTGAGTCATGATGTTCTAAGAGGTTTGACAAGTATGTTTTCTGGATTGAAGAAGTATTAGAAGTTTCAGAGTTTTCTGAATTTTTTTTAGAACATGAGATTAGAGTAAGTGAAGCGATAATAACAATAGATAGATATAATTTCATATTTCTTCCCTTTTTTAATACTTAATTAAAATAATTTTTAAAGATTAATTTATTATTTTAAGTTAGTATTAAAACAATTTGTTTTTGTTGAAATTTTTAAAACTTAATTTATTTTTTATCGTTATTATAAATTATTTAAACAGTCAATAGTTCTTTTAGAAAAATTTAAAGGAAGCTATATAAAAATGAAAATATCTAAGTTATAAAACAATTAAATTTCAATAATTAAATTTAATTTTTAGTAATTAAATAAAATTTATGATTTTAAAAAAAAATATCAAAAATTATATATTTTTGATATTTTTAAGAATGACAAATTTCGATATGCATATTTAATAAAAAAAAATTGTTTATTTTCATAAAATTTAAAAATCAATCTATTATAGTTTTTCTTATATAGGAAATAATTTTTTTAGCAGTAAGATCAACTGTGTAAAGATCATTTAAGTAAATTTATTTTTAGAATTTCTATAATATACTCTCAATTGAAAATTATGGTCTGTATATGATATTATTCCAGGAAATAATATCTCATCACTTTCAGCAAATGGAATCCATTTATTTGAATATTTGTTTAGAGGTTGTGGATAGACATATTCAGTTTTAAATTCATCAAAGCATCTATTTTTCAAATTCTTATAGGTCTCTATACCGCCATTAAGAATGAAGTAATTAAAATATAGAGATTGTGTAAGATATTTTGTTTTTAAATTACCATCTATTTTTACATTCCCCTTGTTCAGCCATTTCCAGTCATTTTTTAAATTTGAACATATAACATATATTTCATTTGCAAATGAGTTGTTAAGAAATAAAATTGTAGAAAAAAATATAAATATGTTTATTTTAAAAGGCATAAAAATAAAAATCCTATTAAATTTTAAATTATTTTATTTTTATGATAAATATTTAATTTAAATTTGTCAAATAAATTTGCAAAAAATTTTATTTTCTGTATTGAATAATTATTTTAAATAAAATTTTATTTATCCAATTCTATATAATTTTAAAATTATAATAATAATTTAAAATATTTGTCATGAAGTTATTTCATCATATCTTTTCAAAAATAAGACCACTTGCTGTGATACCAGGACCAAAACCTATTGTAATAATTTTTTGTCCTTTAGGGATTGAATTGTCTTCAACTATATCTTTCCATGCAATTGGAATTGTTGAAGAGCTTACATTGCCGTGATTGAAAAATGTTTTGCGTGAGATTTGCATTTGTTCATCTGTTAATTCTAGCATTTCTTGGACATATTGAACAATTTTGGGACCACCAGGATGAACTGCATAGATGAAGTTGTTTTTATTCTCTAAAAAATTTATGCCAATTTGATCACATAAATTAATTACAAAATTAAGAATGTTTTTCTTAATCACATGTGGAACATTTTTTGAAAGATAAAAATAAAAATGATGTTTATCTGGTATCCAATATAAATTTTCACTTGAATTATGAAATACCTCTTCATAATTTGTCAAAATTTTTAGTCCACTAGTATTTAAATTATCAAATTCATTACTTATATAAGCAGAATATTTTACAAATCCATCTCCAAATAGAGTCATATTGATAATATTTTCTGGAGTTATTTCGTCCACATTAGTATGTAAAGAAAATACTTCAGTATGCACAATATCAATGTGTAATTTTTTCTTAGCGTGTTGAAAACCTTTCCAGGAAGAATATAAAAATCCGCTCGCCATACGTACAGCTGGAAATGCTCCATAACAACCCATTTGATAGGAGTGGGTAACGCAAGTATTGAACCATTGTTTTTGATCTACAAATGTTTGCACAGGACCTGGAGATAAGTAACCAGTATTAGTAACATGGATTATGTCATCAGGTTTTTTTAAATCATCCGGATAAAATTGATTTAATACATTTATGGCTATTTTATTAAATAATAACGATCTAGCATAAATATCAATTCCAAGTGGACTTTCAGCTAAATTTGGAAATAATTCTGGGTAATAATTGTCTTCTGAGATAAAGTTTTCAGGATTAGTATCTAACATAACATTTTGCATTTTTTGAATACGATCCTCTGAAATTGCATATTTTGAAAATTTTTCAAATACATCTTTGTAAACTTGTTCAATTTTTTGAGGGTCAGTTACTTTTTCTTTGTTACAACAATTTTTTGCAAATATTTTTGCCTTATAAAAATTCAATAATTTCTGCTCAATAGGAGTTTTTAAGTTTAATAAATCAAAATGACATAATATAACACTATGATAATTCATGACTATTATCCTTATAAAAGAAGTCTTTCCAACTCAATGAAATTTAAATTTAACTATTTAGAATAACACTAAATTTTCAAAAGATAAATAGATAAAAAAAAATATAAAAAAATCTTGACTCTCCTATAATGGGAGACTTTATACTTGTTAGGGTAGCTATGAATTAGGAGGTTTTATGTTTGAAAAATTAAAAGGCATATTTAAAAAAGATAGTATTGAAAATATTTCAGTTTTTAATTTAAATATTGAAGGTATGAATTGTAATTCTTGTGTTAATAAAATTTCTAAAGAGCTTAATTCTGTTAGTTTTATATCTAAATATTCTGTATTTTTAGATAAAAAACTTTTAGTGATTGAAATTAAAGATAAAAATAAAATTGATGAAGTTATTAATGTTATAAATAATTTAGGTTACAAAGTTAAATTATTGAATTAATATTCATTAAAAGGTGTTTAATATGAGCTTAATTGATAATAATGACTCAAAAATAATTACTTTAGAAGTGCAAGGTATGACTTGTGCTTCATGTGTTAATCATGTCGAAAAGGCTTTAGCTGCGGTAAATGGCGTAACTGAAACGAGCGTAAATTTAGCAACTGAAAAAGCTCAAGTGAAAATCTCTGCGGAGGTTAAAATTTCAGATCTCATCCGAGCAGTTGAAAAAAGTGGTTATAAGGCAAAAATATTTGATAACAATAAAGCAAATCAAAGTTTTGATTTAAGAAAGAAAATGCAGAAAGAAAAAATAATTCTTTTATTATCAGCACTCTTTACTTTTCCATTATTGTTACCTATGTTTTTCATGTTTTTTTCTATTCATATTGAGTTAAATATATGGTTACAAATTATTTTAGCTTCTATTGTGCAATTCATTTTTGGTTTTCGTTTTTATCGCTCAGCTTTTAAGGCTATTTTAGCTAAAAATGCAAACATGGATTTATTGGTTGCCATTGGAACATCTGCGGCATATTTATTAAGTATTATTGAAGTGTGCTATCAATACTATAGCAATAATTTAGCTGATATGCATTTATATTTTGAGAGCTCAGCAACTATTATTACCCTTATTTTATTTGGAAAATACTTAGAAAATAGAGCAAAATTTCAAACTTCTGAAGCAATAAGATCTTTGGAAAATCTTCGTCCGGATAATGCGACAATCTTTCAAGATGGAAATGAAATTAAAGTAAAAATAGAAGATGTAAAAACTGACGATATTGTATTAGTACGACCGGGTGAAATTATTCCTGTTGATGGCATTATTTTATCAGGGCATTCGCAAATTGATGAGTCTTTAATAACTGGAGAAAGTTTGCCAGTTGAAAAAAGTGAAGGTGATAGAATTACAGGTGGATCTTTAAATGGAAGTGGATTTTTAAAAGTAACGACCACTGCAATTGGGACAGAAACTCTTCTGGCAAAAATTATAAAAATGGTTGAAACAGCACAAGCAAAAAAAGCTCCTATTCAAAAATTAGTAGATAAAGTGAGTTCTATTTTTGTTCCAATAGTACTTCTCATCGCATTAATTACTTTTATAACTTGGGGAATAGTGAGCAACAATTGGTTAGATGCGGCATTGAAAGCTATTGCTGTACTGGTAATTGCTTGTCCCTGCGCTTTAGGATTAGCGACTCCAACAGCGATTATGGTAGGAACTGGAGTTGCTGCAAAGCACGGAATTTTAATTAAAGATGCTGAAGCTTTAGAACAAGTTCACGCTTTAAAAGTTGTTTCATTTGATAAGACTGGAACATTAACTATCGGGCAACCTAAATTAATAGATACTATAAATATAAATTCTTCAAAAAAAGAAATTCTTTCCTTATCTGCAGGATTGCAATCAGGAAGCGAACATCCACTTGCAAAAGCAGTTCTTACTTATGCGAAAGAAAATAAAATTGAAAGTTTTAAATTTAATTCATTAAATGCAATTATTGGTAAAGGTATAATAGGAAATTATCTTGGTAAATCATTTATTTTAGGTAGTGAGAAAATATTGCATGAACATAATTTATTTTTAAGTGAAGATCAAAATGCATTAGTTGCTAAAAATATAAATTTTGGCAGTACGATTTCTTACTTGATAGAAAGTAACAATGAAAGTAGTAAATTACTAGGTATCTTTATTTTTAGAGATATCATAAAAAGTAATGCGAGTGAGGCGATTGCAAAATTAAAAGCTTTGAATATTAAAACAGTAATGATATCTGGAGATAATTTAGGAAGTGCCAATTATGTTGCAAAATTGGTTGGTATTGATGAAGTTTATGCTAATGTATTACCTGATGAAAAATTAAATATTATTCAAAATTTAAAAGCTAAGTATGGTTTAGTTGCTATGGTTGGGGATGGAATTAATGATGCTCCTGCTCTTGCTGCAGCAAATGTAGGAATTTCTATGGGAGCTGGAACCGATGCTGCTATTCATGCTTCTGGTATTACTTTAATGAGTAACAATCCTTCTCTAGTTTTTGAAGCGATAGATATTTCACAAAAAACTTATAAAAAAATTAAACAAAATTTATTTTGGGCTTTTATTTATAATATCTTTGGTATTCCATTAGCCGCTATGGGATTTTTAAATCCTATGTTTGCTGGTTTTGCTATGGCGTTTAGTAGTTTTAGTGTTGTTACGAATTCGTTGTTTTTAAAAAAATGGAAGTTAAAGTAGAAATATTTTAAATTGAAAGAAAAGGTAATATGTCTTTTTTTAGCATTGGTGTTGCAGCAAAGAAAAGTGGGATCCATATAAAGATGATCCGCTATTATGAAGAGCAAGGATTGTTAACAAAACTAAAAAGATCTGAAGCCGGTTATCGTTTATATCAAGAAAATGATGTTCAAGTATTATTATTTATTAAAAGCGCTCGTGAGTTGGGTTTTTCAATAAATGAAATAAAAAAACTTTTAGATTTATGGAAAAATAAGAAAAGAAGCAATCAAGATGTAAAAAAAATAGCTCAGAAACATATTGAAAAATTACAGAATAAAATGGAACAGCTTAAAGCTATGTTAAGTACATTAGAAAATTTAGTTAAATGTTGTCAGGGAAATGATAGACCTGAGTGCCCAATTTTAGATAAGTTGAGCAGGAATTCTTAATTCCTAAATTGTAATTAAGAAATTCATTTTTTTTACATCTGAACCTTTTATAAAATTTCGACTTATTTATAAGATAAATATTATTAAACCATAAGCTTAGCTTATTTTTTTTCTTGTCCAGGGGTTAAAAGCTATAGAGTATTATTTATATTTAGAATAAATTAAGTAATTAATAGCAATTAAAAAATATTGTGATAGCCTCTCTTGTATATAAAAACGAGTTGGTTTATATTTTAACTTAGAAAGAAAATGATAATATTTTGGCGCAATTAATTTTTTTAATTGAAATAATTTTTTTCTTTGTTATTATTATTGAAGTTATATAACTAAAAAAATGTAATATTATATAAAAATATAGGAGATTATTATGAAAAAAGTTGAATTAGAGAAACAAACGTTTGCGAGATGGTTTTTTGCTTCTGTAATTGTAAAAAAATAATAAATTTTTATTTTTTTTAGCCTTTTGGAGTTGCTGAATAAGCACTCCTTTTTTTTTATTTAGGAAAAATAAATGCACTATAAAATAAGCGATAATATATTTTTTGAATTTAATAAAAAAAATTTGATTTTATGGGATTACAAAAATCATCAACAATTTGAATTAGAAAAAGAATATTTTGATTATTTACATGAATTGAATAAATCAAATATTTTTGAAATTAATGAATATAATCAAATAGAAATAGATCTTATAGAAAATAAAATTTTAGTACCCGTTAAAGAAAATACTAATAGTGAATGGAAAATAGGGACAATTGCTAAAATATTTCATTTAGGTACTAGTAGCATTCCTAATATTTATAATGGGTTATCAAAGCAGGAGTTTTCTGAAAAATATGTTTCATACTGCAATACAATAAATGAAAACTTGAATTTATCTTTCGAGTATGAAAGAGAAACAGTAAAAAGATTTGAATTACCAAAACCTAAATTAGAATTATTAGACCATACTAAAATAGTAGAAATTTTATTTGAAAGAAAAACAGTTCGTGAATTCATTGAAGAAAAATTAAGTTTAGAAAAGTTATCAGTACTTCTTTATTTAACATTTGGGTATGTGCATCTTAAGAACGAAACTTTAGGTGAAATATCAATACAAGGAAAAAGAAAAACAAGCCCATCTGGAGGAAATTTACATCCCACACAAGCTTATATTATGATCAATAATGTAGAAAATGTCGAATCTGGAATATATCATTATAACGCAGTTAAGCATTCTCTGGATTTTATTCATAAAGGCATAGATGATAAAGAATTAGCAAACATTCTTGATGGCCAATATTATTTTGAAAATTCAAGTATAAATATTATTCTAACAACTAGGTTTGAATTAAGTGCGTGGAAATATCCAACTTCAAGAACATATCGTGTTTCATTAATAGATATTGGGCATTTATCTCAAACATTTAATTTACTTTGTATTGCACTTGATATTAATTGTTGGATAACAGGAGCTTTTAATGAAGACAAAATTCATGAAATTCTTGAATTAGATCCGAATAAAGAAGCTGCATTATTTTTTCTTTCTGCAGGAAAAAGCACCGGAAAGTCAATTCCAAGAGAATTTATCAAGGAAAATATTTAACTTGATATTTTAATTAAATAAGTTATTTATCTAATTAAATTTTAAATATTTTAAAAATCAATATTATATAACTTAGTTTTGTATAATTAACTAGCTTCAATCAAATAAAATATTTGGATTTTTTAGTTTCATTATACGTGCGATACGAATATGTTTGATCAAGCCATTACTTCCTAATAAGCCAATTTCATCATCAGGATCACATAATGAAAGTAAATTTTGTAACGTGACAAGTTGAGTGGTTGTTAATTTAATTCCATCAATCTGACTGCGTGAAATTTTAATAAAACCTAAATTTGCAAGATGATCACGAATATTAGATTCATCACCAGAGTCTAATATTTCTTTTGTTTCTTTACTTTGTAAACTTGGGAAGCCTTGTTCTTTTAAATCATAAATAGAACTGATATGCCACCATTCTTCAGTAGGATACCAAGTGCCGTCTGTTAATATCCAACCACTAATTTTATTCAGATATTTTTGATCTTGCATGCGAAATAATTCCTTTAGGAATACAGGGCCAGCCTCTAAATGGGGAAGAGGCATTTAGAGTTAAAAACTCTGGGTTGATTACTACCAGACCAGTCAATAATCCCCAAGCACTTTGCGCTGAAATAGCTGCAAGAAAAACTTCTAAATGGTAATGAATTTCATTAAGTAATAATTCGTGTATTCCAGCACTTCTGACAGCTATGCGAAATGTCTCTAAATTTTGCAGAATTTGCGCACGTTGTTTCGCTCCCTGGGTAGGGCTTCTATATAAATTATATCGCACATTATTTTCACCGCATATTAATGCCCAGCCAATGGTACTTGCATGTGAATTAGTT
Organism: Pigmentibacter ruber; assembly: GCF_009792895.1. Taxonomy (NCBI): domain Bacteria; kingdom Pseudomonadati; phylum Bdellovibrionota; class Oligoflexia; order Silvanigrellales; family Silvanigrellaceae; genus Pigmentibacter; species Pigmentibacter ruber. Next base: position 257,046 of record NZ_WSSC01000004.1, on the reverse strand, counting down.
TCTAAAATAAGCGCATGTGGGTATCTGGATTGAATTTCTCTTGCAAGTCGAATGCCTCTAGCAGTAAGTGGAGCTCTACTACTCGACATAACAGCTTCAAATTCAAGTCCTGTTGGAATAATATCTTTTTCAAAATGATTTCTTGCAAATACTTCAAAATATCTATCGATATAGGGTTGTGGTAAGCGCATTTTTTTGAATATTTTTTTACTAAATTCCCATTCTTTACGCATATGCGAAACAGTATTCGTTGGGCATTCCATTGTGCCAGGGCAAATTAAATTGCAATTAAGGCATGGCGGTAATGATAAAGGAGTGTCAATACAAAAAATGTGTGCACCACCAAGATCATTTAATGCTTCAAGAAGCCTATTATCGGAGTCTTGATAGGAGGTTGCACCTAAATCTGGAGTAAACGCTTCCCAAAATAAGGGAGAAATACAATTTCGCCATTGATGTCCAGTTTCTATTGGTTCAACTGGCAGTTGTGGAAAATAGGCTGCAAAGGCATCTTTTAAAACTTGAAATTCATATTGATTTGGTAATCCAGAAAGAATCCGCGATAGTTGAACCGAAGTTCTAACAATGGCGGACTTTTTTGTATTGGTTCCTGCAAGGTGAATGCCAATTATTTTAATTTGTTGTTCATATCTTCCAGCAACCAAACATTTTCCTTCAAAGCTTTTAACTTAACTGTTTGGTGGCAAGATGACTGCTAAACTCGATCCGTCATCTCTAGCAACAAGTAAGAAGATAGGAGAATTTTCACCTGATTTTTTTGCTTTTTTCAGGATGTCTTCAAACTCTTTAACTGAAGATACAGGCTGTTTATTTACTTTGAGGATAAGATCTCCTTGCTTTAATCCAGCTTGAGCTGCAGGGCTGCCATTTTGCACACCAGTGATCAAGACACCTTTATCAGATCCTGAAGATTTATTCGAGAGCATTAACCCATAAGCTGAGGCCATGGATCTTTCTTGCTTGGAATCACCTGAATTATCATCAGCATTTGCTTCATTGATGTCTTGTTTATTTGGAAGTTCTGCTACTTTAGCAGTTAAAACAATATTTTTCCCTTCTCTTAAAATACCTAGTTTTACTTCAGAACCAGGTTTTAAGAAGATAATTTGTCTTTGAATTTCAATACTAGACTTCACTGGTTTGCCATTTACACTTTGAATGATGTCATATGGTTTTAAACCAGCTTGGGCTGCAGGACTTTTTGGAACGGCGCGGATAACTAATGCCCCTTCGGTATTTGGATCAACTTTCATGTCTTTCATGGCAGCTGTACCAAAGCGATTGAGGTCATACATTTCAACACCTAAGTAAACTTGTTTAAATTTACCATTATTAATAATCGATTCTGCAACTAAACGAATAGTATTTGAAGGAATTGCAAAACCAATACCCACACTAGTTCCATTTTTTGAATAAATAGCAGTGTTCATCCCAATGACTTGTCCATCTAAGTTAACAAGTGGACCTCCTGAATTTCCAGGATTGATAGCAGCATCTGTTTGGATAAAACTATTTGCCCCAGTAATTCCTAGAGTATCACTTGATCTTTGAACGGCACTGACAACACCCATAGTTAGAGTTTGTGGTAATTCAAAAGGCGCTCCTAACGCTATAGCCCAGTCACCCACTTCCACTTCGTCTGAATTTGCTAAACTAACTTGTTTTAATTCATTTGATGGTTTGAAATCTTCAAGTTTTAGAACAGAAATATCTAAATTTTTGGCTGTTCCAACAACTTTAGCTTTGTATTTTCTATTGTCATAAGTTGTTACTGTAATTTTATCAGCCCCTTCAATTACGTGGTTATTTGTTATAATGTAACCATTTTTTAAATCGACGATAAATCCAGAACCACCATCTGTTTCAACAGATTGTCTTTTATCTTTTTGGCCTTTTGGTCCTTTAAATTGAGGTGGCATAAAAGGAAAAAAGAAGTCATCAGGAAATGGAAATTCATTTTGTTGTACTGTTACTTTTTTTTCAGCAATGATGAACACCAAAGCTGGTCTGCTATCTTTTGCAATACCTGAAAATACCTTTTTAAAAGATTTCAAAAAAGCCGTATCAGGATTTGCAGTCTGAGCAGTAGCTTGTGGTAATGCATATCCATTTGAGGCTTGGGCTGTTAAACTTTTAGTAATATTATTAACAGCTTCTGGTTTAAATACCAGGACTCCTGCGCAAGTGACACCAAATAAGGCTGCAACAGAAACCCCTGCAACAACTAAATTTTTTGCTCTAGCTTTCATAAAACGTGTTACCTTTTTGTCTTCTTGGTTAACTACCGACATTATAACCTCCTAATATTATAACTTTTACTCTGTAAAAATGACGATGAATAAAAGTTCATCCAGATTTATAGCAGAAAAGTATAGGTGAAGTCGATAGGAAAAATAATTGAAATTTTATAAAAAATGTTATATTTTTTAATAAAATTAAATATTTAAAAAACTTTATTACTTCTATAGAAATATATATAAGTCCATAAGCTGAGATGAAGTTGGGGGGAAATAAGTGTGCCCAAAAGGGACAGGTGGAAGAGTTGATTGCTGTTAATGAGTTGCAGTGGATTTTATTTCAATTTCTCTTAAAAAGATTATTTATTGTATTTTAAAAATAATTGACCAATTTAAAAACTTAAATTAATCTAGAAAAATAAAAATAAAAATAAAAATAAAAATAAAATATAAGGATTTATCACAATGAAATATTTAATAATACTGTTTTTTATGTTTCTGTTTTCCTTGCAAAGTATAGCTGCAATTCAATATAAAAAATTAGATTGCTTGACATATAAAAGTTATCGCACAATATATTTACCTAGTTTTGATTTCTATGTAAATTATAGTTCTAAAGAATCAAATACTGTAGATTCTATTAGCATAAATTTAATTGAGATAAATAATAGTAAAGTGACAGAAATTAAAACTTTAAATCAAAATACAATTTTTGCATATTTTGATTTAGATGGTATAAATATATTATATAATAAGGTAAATTATAATGCATTTTTTACTATAACAAGAAATGGTACTAAGCAGCTAATTGCATTTTGTCAAAAAGTTCAGGAAAATTAAAGAATTATTCTAAAGAAATTTTGAATTTGGTTGCATATTGCGAATAAATAAAAAAGCGATAAGAGCAAAAAGGCTTACGATAAAACCTGGAATCAAAGTGTTTTGCGAAAATTTAATAGAAAAATCAAAAATGAGTGGAGCCGGTCCCGCAAAAAATGCAGTGGCAAGATTTAACGAACCTGAAATTCCAGAAAAACGGATATTGGTAGGAAACAGCTCTGCTAATAAAGAAGCAATGCACCCTACAATACAGCCTGAAATAATACCCAGAAAAATACTTGTACTCCACAAAATTGTTCCATTATTAGTGCCTAATAAATAAAAGAGAAATGGTGTTAAAAAGAAAAATAAAATAGTAGCAATTGTCGCCATTGTTTTTCTTGTGGTGTAGTCGCTTAATTTTCCCATAACAACAATGGAAAAACATTGGATAATAACAGAAAGAGTATTCATAAATAAAACTTGTGATTCATTGTAACCATAATATGCATGTAAGTAACTTGGGATATAAAATGCTAATGATGTAACAATTGCGGAAAATGCGGTAATAAAAACTCCAGAAAGCAAATTCATTTTGTAGTTTTTAAATAGTTCCCATACCGGATATTTTAATGTTTTTTTTGCCAAAAATATATTAACAAAAATAGGAGATTCAACTAAATTTTTCCGTAAAATTAATCCAATAACCCCTAATATTCCACCAAATATAAATGGAATTCTCCATCCCCAATCTAATATAGTTTCCCTTGGGAAAAAATGAAAAGTTAAAGTAGATGTTATGGAAGCTAATACAATTCCACCAATCACTCCAAAATAAAGAAGTCCACAAGCAAAACCTCTTTTTTGTTCTGGAACATGTTCAAATACATAAGTTATTGAAGCAGGAAGCTCGCCTCCAACTGCAAAGCCTTGGATAAAACGAAGAGCTACTAGTAAAATAGGCGCAAGTATTCCAATTTGTGAGTAAGTAGGGAGAAAACCGATAAAGAAAGTTGAACAAGCCATAAGAAATATAGTGAAAAGAAAAGATTTTTTTCTGCTATGCGTATCTCCTATGTGACTAAAAATAAAGCCACCAATGGGGCGAGCAATGTAACCTAATGCAAATATACTAAATCCTTGCAATTGATTCACTAAAAGAGATGAAGAGTTAAAAAAAACTTCACCAATAATATGTGCATAAAAACCATAAATGACAAAATCAAAGTATTCTAACATTCCACCAAATGAGGATAAACTTATTACTTTAATTTGTTCTTTCGATAAATATTGATGTTCTGTTGACATAAAAAATACCTGTATAAAATGATTCATAAAAGTATTTTCTTTTTAGCATGAAATATGTCTGAAAAGAAAATTTCACCTAATTTAACTTCCCACCCCAAAAATATCTGGATTATCTTGAATTATTTTTTCCCATTGATCTTTTTCATTATAACGGAAACGTAACGATGTCATACCATAATCAAGACAATTTTCATCTATTGTTAAATCTTGCTTTTTTATTTCTGGGGCATCATGATGTGGACCATCAATAAATATACAGGCTTTGCTATTTGTTATTGTCAAATATAAGAAATCAGGACGCGCATTGATTTCTTGAATAAATACCTGTGATTTTTGAGGAAGATAATAGCCTTTATTTTTCAAAAATGTAAGAAATTCTTTTTCTAAATTACTTTCACAAGTGGGAAGTAATTCATTCAATTGGTCTTCAGAATTTTTTCCTGCAGTAGATAGTTTTTCACTAGTAGAATTAATAACATCTAATAAATAATCTCGCAGCAGAGTTCTATCAAGATATGAATGATCTTTTTGATTAGAGTAATTCATTAAACAGCGATAACAAGCTTTTGCACAATAATCTTTGTGATCTTTGGTATATTCTTCTGCACCCGTTTCAGGATCGTAATGACATAATTTTAAGGCTTTTTTTGCAACTTGCACAATGTATTTATGTTGGGAAGTTATTTTTCTTAATGCGCCTGCACCCCCTTCAGCGGACTCATAAAATAAAATTCCACTTGGATTTAAATGGCTTGGTAAAATTTCAGCCGAAAGCTCTCCATCAGATAGCTGGCATATAATTTGGATAGCGGTTTTAAATGCAGATTGTAAACTTGCCAGAAATTCAATATTTCTATTAGGAAAACGTTCCAGATGTAAGATATTTTTATGATCTTCAACATAAGGGACAATAAGTTCGCGGCGTAAAAAATCTTCATTTCTATTTTCTTCATTACTATCTGATTCAGTAGGTGCTGATTCCCACCGCCCAGTTATAGTATCAATATAAAAACCTCGGCTTTTGACATCACTTTTATTTTTCTTAATCCAACCTTCATTTAACCGCCAAAGTGTTGCAACCGGAGCGTAAGATAAGCTAAATAATATATGATTATTTTTATTTTTGATATTTAATTTTTCTACGCTTTTTTCTCCACTTTTTGTTGTATAACGAAACATGGTTCTTATTTTATAACCATATTTTGTTCTCTCTTCTTCATCAGAAGTAATTCTATCTTTTTTCCAAGTTGAAACATTTTGCATATGGAAACAATCTAAAATAATTTCTAACTCATGTGACAAACAATTTTCACAAACATCATATGTTAATTTATCATCTCTTGTGGACATATAGCCGCAATTTTTACAACAATACACAGCTTTTTTTAATATACTGCCATCTTTATCCCGTTGTGGTAAAATTACTTTATTAATTTGATAACGAGATCCATTGTGATAAATAAACGCTTGTGGTCCAAATTCAGAAATTGCAATAAAACGTGGGCGTGCTAAAAATTCTGGTTTTTCATCATCAAAACGTCTGCGAAAAGAAGTATAAGTATTTCTAACACCGGGAATAAAAGCAGATAAAGGCAACCTTGGAAAGTTATAACCAGGTAAAAAACCTTCGCAAGCAAGGTAACGATAAGGATAAAAATCTCCTGTAAATTTATCTTTTCCATCGCCGCGCAAATATTCTAATTGCATTTCAGCTTCATTGCTTTCACGCTTTGCTCTATCCCGTTGTTCCTTTGAAGCTGAGTGTGATTTTAACAGTTTATGCGCTTCAGTTTGTTGATTATAGGCAGAACGAAACAAAGTTCGCCATCTATTAAAGGCTTCATCAAAATTTTTAGCAGCATTTTTTAAAACATTTTCTAGCCAAAATTCGTTTTTAGTAAACCACTCAGCTTCTTTTATTTCTGGTACTTCAGTTAAAATTCTTTTTGCTTTAGCAAAAGCTTTAGAAAAAAGAGTTTCGTCTTCAGTTAATGATTTAATCTCTGGTTTTAATTGAGTATCAAAGGGTCTCTCATCATTTAAATCTATGACATCAACCATGGCTGAGCCTAATTTTAAGTTTGCACAAGCAAGCCAAATGGCATGGACATGGGAACGAATTAAATCTTCATTACTTAAATCGAGTGGAGGTGGTTTAACACTTCCTGCTACCATTTCTTGCGCATTGCGAAAAAAATATTGATCGTGACTATTTCCTGAAGAACAATAAGTATACACAAGTGCCGCTTGTCCTCCCCGTCCTGCACGTCCACTGCGTTGCGCATAATTAGCAGGAGTGGGTGGGACATTGCGCATATTTACAACATATAAAGAGCTGATATCTACTCCTAATTCCATTGTGGGAGAACAACAAAGTAACTGAATTTCTCCATTACGAAATTTATTTTCCCGTTCTTCCCGTTCGGTGTCCCGAATTTGAGCGGTATGTTCTGCAGCTAAAATTTCAAAGGGCAATTGAATTTCTTCTTTATAGAGATCACGAAAATATTGAAAACTTATTTTGCTAGTTTCATTTAATTGTTCACTCTTTATTTTCCAAACGATATGATTAATTTTTAAAGCAATGGCATTTTTTACCGAAACTCCTTTATTTTCTGAAGTTACTGCAACCCCTGTTGTAATTAATGTTGAAAATAAATAAGCAATAAAATATTCAATTTGTTTTGGTGAATATTCTTTTAATAAATTAGTTTTAATTTTTCTGCCAAAATTTGAGCGAGTTGAGTAAGTTTTTATTTCAACAGGTCTATCAGAAACAGAAAAAGGAACTGCATACTGAATTTTTGAATGGGAAGAGTCATTTGGATCTTCAATATGCCAATATTCTGAAAGGTCTTTTTTAATTTTACTAGCTAATTGAGTAACACCTTCTTTCGTTAAATATTCTTTGCAATCTATGCATAAATTTTTTATAAAATCTTGACATAAGTCCGTTGTGTATTTTTCTAATTGCTCCTTTGAAAGACTATCAATAAACTTTTCTATTTCTTCTTTGGTATTTTGATCTAATTTTTGAATACATTCAGGGTAGTATTTTGTTAAATTTAAAAAAGCCTCGCGTTTTATTTGTAGATAAACATATTGTTCAGCAAAGCAATGTTTTAAATCTGGAATTTCGTAACAAATAACACCTGCCCGTTCTAAATTGGGTAAGGAAAAACGCCAATCATCAGAGGAAAGATCTAAGACACAACGGTATGCAAATAATTCTTTTAGGACACCAGTTGCTTGTTTTACACCGGGAGCATACGGGCTTAAATCTTTATTAATAACATAGTCTCGATAATTTAATTTATTTTTTGTAAAGACAGAAAAAATTTGTTCTTTTAGATCTTCATATTTTAATTCATTAAATGGAGCTTGATTTAAGGCTTGCCATAATGCACGCCGCATTTGAACTGTTTCTATAAAGTCATTAAAATGTCCAACTTGGAGAGATGCATCTTGTCTGTTGTCGGTAAAGCTCATCAGCTTTTTTTCAGGTGTGTCAAGGGAATCAGCTTTTTTTAGTGATTGAATGACGGACAATGCTAGAACACTGGTAGAAGTGCTTCTGCCCTCTGTTCCTAATGTCGCCAAACGTTGAAAGTCTTTTGAACGGGTATTGGTATAATACTCGCCACATTCTAGGCAAAAGCGAAATGGTCTTTTAAAAAAGAATGCTGGAAGCGTATTTCCATTTTGATTTGAAAAAATGTTTCCTTCTAAAGACACAAAACAAAGTTTGGGCAAAAATTCATAATATTTTTTTGCAAATTTGTCTTCATTTTCTTCTGTTTCATCATTGATCCATTCTTCTGGTACTTTATTAAATACTTCTTGTTTTAATACTTCTATAGATTTATTTATTTCACTAGGGATATATAAAAAACCAGTAGTTTTATTTTTTTCATCCTCATCATCAGCAATAGATAGGTCTTCTCTTGGTTCAAAATGAGGATCAGGGTTTTTTAACGATTGAGATAGTTTTGTCACGGAAAAGTAATCTGCTCCACATTTTCGACAAAAGGCAGTGGGTAAAAAAAGTTTGGTATTTTCATTGCTTTCCATATAACGTTTAGGTTCTAACGTAAAATGATTTTTATCTAAAGTAGCATATAAGTTTCCACCTCTACTGATAAATTGGTGTAACTTAAAGGGAAATAATGCCTTATTCCCATCTTTATTTTGTGCGACATTAAATAAACAGTTTTTTAATGCTTGCATACAAACTTCAACGGGCATTTTTACAAGTTCTGTTAATTGATGCACAATACCAAATTCGCCTTCTAGTGGTCTAGGTTTCGCGCGGGATAATATTTTTGAATAAGGATCTTTTATTAATCCAATTGTACTTTCGATCCACGCACAAAGAGGATCATTTTTTAAATCAATTGGGTATGAATCGCTTTCAATGTGCCACTGGTTTATACTTGATTTTAATATTTCCAATTCGGAAGGTAATTCAAACGCATATTCTTTGGTATTTCGGATTAATGTTTCGCCAATTATTGAATCTTCTGAAAACTCTGCACCAAATATTTTTGCGGCACAGTTTGCTACATCTGCTTTTGGATTGGTACTATCTTCTGCTGCAATCGTAGCTGAAGTACCAATACATAATATTTGTTTTGATTGACTGCGTTCTTTTAAACGGCGGATTAATAAAGAAACATCGCTCCCTTGTCTACCACGATAAATATGCAATTCATCAAATACTAAGTAGCGTAAATTTTTACATTTATCTAATAATCGTTGATCGTCACTGCGAGTAAGCATCAGTTCGAGCATGACGTAATTTGTCAATAAAATATCTGGTACATTAGCTTTAATTTTATTTCTTTCTTCGTCTTTTTCTTGTCCCGTATATCTTGCTACTCGAATGGGAATTTCTGCTTGTTGATAGCCGTATTCGACATATTTATGCAGTTCTTCGAGTTGGGAATTGGCAAGGGCATTCATGGGATAAACAATAATAGCTTGAATTCCATTTTCATCAGTAGTGTTTTTATTTTCTTTATTTTTTAAAATATCATTCACAATGGGAATAATAAAACTAAGGCTTTTACCCGAACCTGTGCCTGTGGTAACAACATAATGTTTGCGTTTTTGTGCAAGTAACAAGGCTTCTACTTGGTGAGTATACAATTCAAGTTCTTTTGTAGCAGAAAGATCTAACTTGTTTTTTTCTTTGTCACGGCGAAATATTTTTTTGCATTCAGGATGCAAAACACCTTTTTCTACTAAGGCACTGATGTTACTTTCTAGTTTAAAGGCTGGGTTTAATTGTACCAATGGAGAGGGCCAAAATGCCCCCTTTTCTAATTCTGTTTCCACATATTGTTGCATTAGTTTATTTTTGATACCAAAAAAACTCATTACAAGTTTTTTGTAGTCGGAAATAAGATTGTCACGTAAATTAAATATGTGGAATTTATTGTTCATTATAAAAGCTCCATGCTATCTAAACTAAAAATATCCTCTAATTCTTCTGCATTAATTTCGATTGGAATAAAATTTTTCTTGTGGAAATGTTCTTTTAATTCCGCCCAAAATTCTTTATTTTTTATGCAAGTTAATAAAGGAGATCCTTCTCCTTCACACAATGCAATAAAATGTTCTTGCGCCCGACTGACTGCCACATACATTTGGCAGCGAACTTCTGGAGTGTCATTCCATGGTTTTGCCCCAGCATCGGCGATAATGACCGAGTCAAACTCTAACCCTTTTATTTGATGAATGTTACTAATACTTACTCCTGCTTGAAATCTAAATTCATGCTCATCATTCCCTTGCAAAACTTTTCGCACTGAAATTTTTTTAGAACGTAGCAGTTCATTTAATTTATGATGAAACTCTTCAATTTTATCTTTCTTTTTTAAGACCACACAGATATGCGCACTAGGAACTTGTTCCATTCTTTCCAGTACAAATTTATATATGTGTTGAATAATTTGGTCGTTACTTAGATTTTCAATAAGTTGGGGATAAGCACCTTCTCTGCCCGTAAATGATTTTTCATTTTTTGCAATACTATCTGCTAGCCACATAATGGGAAGAGTTGAACGGTGGCCAACCTCTAATTTTGTTACTTTGGCACTGCTCATACCAAGTAAGCTAGCCAAAGCTTCCCAACCCATGAATTCTTTTTCAGGAGCTATTTTTTGATTGACGTCGCCAACTATCGTAACACCCGTGCGGGAATTAACTGAATCAAGCATGACAAGCAGTTGCATGGCTCCAAAGTCTTGTGCTTCATCGATTACCAAATGATCAAATTTAAAACATTCTTCACCATTGGCACCATAGGGAAGACCACCGCGTTTTAATTGAATTAACCGTAAGAGAAGGGCGAAGTCATCAAATTCAATATATTTCCCTACTTTTGCACTGTCTGCCTTTTTATGAGTTTGAACAATTTTTTGCCTTAAGGTGACAAACTCAGCATCGTTGTCAGTAAGGGTGGGAATAAATTTTTTTAAATTTTCTTTGCTACTCAATAAATTTAATAATTCTTCTTTATATAAAATAGCTTTTTCATACAGAGTTTGAACTACTTTTAAAATTTCAATTTGTTTATTTTTCTTTAACTCGTTTGTTTCCGTTTCTATTTTATTTTTTAATTTTTGTTTTAAATAAATAAACTCTTGCACATAGGCAAGGCTTTCTTTATTGCAAGTAGCTAAAATATGATCATCATCATACTTTGCAGTTACTTTTTCTAAAAAATTCCAAGCATTTTGTGCTTGTTTGCGGACAAATTCTTCCATATAAGTGGATAAACCAATATGCGATTTCACTAACTTTAAAGCATCGCTTTCAAAAATTTGATATTCCTTAAACAAATAAAACCTATCTGTTTTATCTATGACTTCAATTTGTCCTTTGTATACTTTTTCGAGCGCTGTTTTTGCCCAAGCGTGAAAGGTATTTAGCTCAACTTGTCCCTCTAAATTTAATGCTTGAATACTTAAGTTTACAAAATTTTTCAATGACCGATTGAACATGACAATCAGGACACGATTATTTTGTAAGCGTTTTGTATGATTGTCAGGGTCTTCCCATAACAACCAAGAAACACGGTGCAAGGCAACAGAAGTTTTTCCTGATCCCGCTTTTCCTTGAATAATGATGGCTTCATTATTTTTTTGCGAAATAAGATCGTATTGCTCTTTTGTTAATAAAGAAATCAATTCACCTAAGCCATGCTCACTAGCCTTCATTTTTTGTTTTTGCAGTATAGCTTGTTGCTTTTGTTCTTTTTCAGTACCCACATTTTGTTGCACACTATTTAACGAAACAAAAGATCCATTTTCAAGACGAATGATATTATCGTTACCTTGTATGCCGCGCCAAGTGAGTTCAATTAAATTTCCATTGTATCCTTTTGCATTGGCACTAGCTGAAATAGCCCCTTGAATTTCATGATATGGAGCTTCTAATTCAAAGTGATCACCAATTTCTAACGAGTAAAATGAGACTCCAATGGGGTGCCGCCAATCGATAATTCTTTCGGCTTTGTTTGCCTGCGCCCCAATTCGAAATTCATAGGGTTGTTTTTTTTTGGGATCAGTTATTGCAATATAACCGCCCCATGGCGTATCCAGTGCCAGCTTAGGTGCCAACTCATGAAACTCTGAATCAATTTTTTCTGCAATTTTTATCACATCTTTTTCTTCACACAGGCTCATACTAACAATTCCTCACTTTTTCCTTTTTTAATTGGAGTTTTTTTCATATTATTTTTTAAGTTATTTCTAATTTCTGGCTGCTTGTCAATTTCAAAGTAACTAAATGATTTTGGAATTGGTTTTCCTAGTGAGAGAAGTTCTTCTTCTTCCTGTTTGCGAACATTATTTAATTCAGCTAATTTGGTTAAAATAATATCTTGCGCTGCAGGTGATGGGCAATAGCGAAATTGCCCTTTGTCTAAATATTTACCCGCATCTTTTCCTTCATAAAATGCCATTTCTAAATTTATTTCCCAACCATAGGCAGTGCAAACTGCTTCATTAATTTCTTTGTGCAAAGCCCGAAGTTGCAAAATATCGTCAAATGGCGCAGCTTGTTTTTGATAGATTGGTACTTTATGCAAGTCTGGATAGTGAAATAAATTATACACGTTCGTTAAACCAATTTGTCTGGTTTTACATATTGATTTACGGAGTGCTAAATACTGTTCCCCTAATGTTTGTAACTTTATATTTTGTTCCCTTGTGGGACGAGGAAAGGGGAACGTGTCGAAGCAGTCGGAGGGGGTGTATCTTCTACGCTTTTCCAGAGAACTACAGTTGTTATCTAGCCAAATTTCGTGAAAATGACTCTGAAGAATTGAGTAAATAGTTTTGTTTTCAGTTGGAATTACTCCTATGGCATGTGAAAAAATATTTCTCGTTGGTAGGAAAGTTGGTGCCCAATGAGCAGAGACAAATGTTAAAACTATTGTTTCTTTAATTTTGGCTAGTTTTGCTGATAAAGTTGGTCTAACTTCAGCAAATTGCCACCATATTTTTTGTAATCTCTCTCGATTCACTTTTTCTCTTTCTGGCTTAATTAATTTTTCTATTCTATGTAAAGCTGATGGGAAATCAGTTGCTACAGGTTCTTTATATGATGGGTGAGTTACACCTTTCTGTCGCATTTTTTTTATTAATTTTTCTTCATTTGGTTCTTTAATTAAAAACTTTTGCCACTCTTGTTTAGAGGCACGACGTAGAGGCCAATCAAAAAAATTAATTACATACCGGCTAGCCTGTTGTTCTGGATGGGTATTTAAATCATCGCCATTAATGTAAGGAAAAATGATTTCTTCTGGGTTACATTCTTCTTGTGATAAATGATGCAACATTTTTGGGTAATCTGTTTGAGGATCTAAGGTGAAATCATTTCCTAGTATAACAACTCCTTGGAAAGATTGTTTGTTATTTTCAGTCAAGTTGAATTTTATAAATACTTGCTTTTCACTTAATTCTGCATTGATTAAATTAACTTTATCGCCATTTAAATATTTTTCTTTTTGAAATTTTCCATTTTGAATATGGACACAACTTACTTGTATGTTGGCCACTCCTTCCCAAGGAATACTATCAAAGGCGTTTGCAATTTCACCGTTGTAATCATTAATAATTGGTTGTAATGAAGCTTCTTTGCTATCACCTTGAGATATTGTATTAGTCGCAATAAAACCTAAATGCCCATTTTGTTTTAAACATAAAAAGTATTTATAAAAAAAATAGGCGCATAAATCAGTTGCTGAATCAGAAAATCTATTTATATTTTTTAAATATAGCAAAAATTTATTACCTAAATTTGAACTAATTGTTTTACCCCCCAAAAACGGCGGGTTGCCGATAATGCAATGAAAACCACCGGCACTAAATATTTCAGGCCATTCTAATTCTAAGTGAAAAAAGTGATATAAATTGGCCAAACGTTGGGTTTCGGCTTTTACTTTCGCTGGTACTTTTTCTGGATTTTTAAAATATTTATGCCCAATACTTTCTACCCCGTTTTTTTCATAGCGCCAAAAAAAGGCAGCACACCACAAATCTGCTTGTAACTTTTGTGTTTGGTACTTTACTTCATTTTGGAGTTTTAAATATTTTTGTTCAAATTCTTTCCGTTGGCTCAGGGTTTCAACATCTTGCTCTAATAATTCAGCAAAATTTTCTGCACTCTGTTCCTGAATGGGAGCATCGAATAAAGTAGCAGGTTTATCTTTTTCATCTTTATATTTTTGCAAAGCCTTTTTCACAATCTCTTTATCGTCGGCAGAATAATGCAAGCCTCGGCCTGCGGGATCGGGAAATGCCGGATGGGCACTAAAAGCAGCTAGGGGAATATGATCGCTCCAGCCTTCGTATTCCCACTCTTTCATTTTTATTTTGTTTTCTTGCAAAGCTTTTTTCTTTGCTGTGACTTCGGCATCGTCCAAATCTTTTGCATTACTATTTAGGCGTGTAAGTATAGCGTTATTTTTCTGCGTTAATTCATCTATGTTTTTCTTTGCTAAATCTTTAAATTTTTCCACCATTTTACTCGTTGGAACACCAATTAAGGCATCGCCTACTTTAATATGGGGCTCTAAAAAGCTTAAGGGCTTTCCTGCTTCCATGGATTCCATCCACAAGGCAACCCGACACAGGTCAATGGCCATGGGGTTTACATCTAGACCATAAATATTTTTCCGAATGACTTCCCTTAGGGCGATACGGTAATCTTCCGGTGAAGGCGATTCATCCCCAGTTCTCAGCTTTGCCAATTCCAACGCAATGCGGTGCGCTGCGGCCACTAAAAAATGACCACTTCCACAGGCGGGGTCTAAAACTTTTACTTTCAGTAATTGTTTTATTTTTTCTGCTTTGCTTGTTCCTTTTTCTAAGGCATCTTCAATGGCATTTTTTAAGGCAAAATCTAACACGGTATTTAAAATGTTACTTGGTGTGTAATGTGCGCCTGTGGCTTTGCGTTCATTGCTATTTTCAGTATTGTCTTCAAATAATGTAACAATTTTATTTATTAAATTTACCTTCGGAACAATAGGTAACAAACTTTCATACACACCACCGAGTTCTTCTGCACCTAAGTGCCCCCAATTTACTTTTTGTCTATTTCCATTGGCATCATAGGTGTAACACAAGGAACGTAACGCACTTAAAAAATAAAAGTTACTAACATAGGTAGCATTTAAATTTGCAGTTGCATTTTCTTGAAAGAGAAATCCGCCTAAGCCTGGTAACCCTAATTGTGGCAAACCGTTGTCTTGACCCAGAGCATTATTTACAATTAAAAAACCTTGCCACAGATCGGTATGTTCTCCACCTGTAACACCAGTTAAAGCCATATTTCTTAAGCGTTGAGTTGAATAATATTCTAAATAAAGTTTGCGGGTTTTATCTGAAACTTTATTGCCATGTAGTAAATTACGTTCTTCAGCAACAAAAATAAAAACCAACCGATAAACCCAACGTAACGTCTGGCGATAAAATTCTTGGGTAGAAAGTTCTCCATTTTCTAATTGGGCACGCAATGTTTCCCCTGCAGCAGAATAAGAGCTTAAAAAACCTGTCGCCAAATATTCAATGGCCTTGCTCACACCATCTTTAAGTTTGTCTAAAGCGCGCACACCTCGTTTAATGGCTTCGGTGTGAAAGTATTCCAATTTACATTCGCTTTTTTTGCCAACTTTATAGGGAAGAAACATGTTACTGTGGCAAAGTAAAAATAATTTTTCAAAACTAGCGAGATCGTTTTCTGCAAAAATAACATCGAGATGAAATTCAATATAAGATTGGCGAATTAAACTCGCACTATCCCGCAATAAGCGAATACTAGTGCCATTAAATAACATGCCCCATAAATATTCACTGGTACTGTTTAATAATTCTTGCAAAAATGAATGGGGTGAAACTTTTCGTTGTTGCAAATGTTCATCAAGAGAATTTACTTTTGTAATAATAAGTTTTTTAGTACTTTCAAAATTTTCCCACGGACAAAGAACTTGCACGGGCGCACAATTTTTATGGATAAAGGAAATTTCATAACTATTGTCATTGCTTTGAAAAATAGTTCCCAGTAAATCTGGAGTTTGAAAGCCAAGAATATTAGCTAAAAAAAGTTGATAAAAATCGTTGTAACAAACAAATCTATCATGCTTATAATTATTGTAAGTAATATTTGTTTGTGCATTTAATTCTTTTTCTTTATATTCTTGCGATTGTAAAACAATTTGCCATTCTTTCCAAAGTTCAAGCGAATGATTCCATGCTTGATGTATTTTTTCACTTAAGCTACTCAGTTTTGTAACTTTTGTTTCATTATTTTTATCTGTAACATAGTCTTCATATTTTAATGAAAATTCTTTGCTTTTTGCTGTTAAACTTTCAATAAAATCACGATTAAATAAAGTACCTTCAATTTGGATGGACATTTTTTTGTTTTGCATTACACACCACTTCCAATATTTACAGGGAGAAAGACATACATGCCAAGAATATCTGGTAAACCTACGGCATCAATTTGAATGCGCCGCACTGTGCGTTGGGCGCGAATATTTTTATGAATTTGAATGAGTTCTTGTGTTCTTACATTTTGTTGCCATAATTGCAGTTCATTACAGATCAGTTTTGAAGATTCAAGCAAAGGTTTTAAAAATCGTTCCCTTTCAGCCGTGCTGATGTTTCCTTGTGGAAGTGTATTATTTAAAAAAGTTTCAACTTCTTCACCAAATTTACAAACTTCTGGCGAAAATTGAGTTGGAGAACCTTCAAATAGTAAAGGAATAATTTCTTCAACAAGCGACCTTTCAGAATCTTTTTCTTCGCGCAATAAGTAACGAAGTCTGGCAAGAATTACGGTTGTTCTTTTGCTTACACTACTAGTTCGCATCACTCCTGCGCGTGAAGCGCATTTTAAGGGATGTTTTGTTAGCAGGGGATCAAGTGCGGCTTCTAAAACGGAACGTGCTAAGTCTTCTACTTCTGGAGACGTGCGTAAAATAACTTTGTCACTTTGCTCTTTTAATCCCAGAGCAAAAGCTAATTTGTAACTTTGATTTTCTTTTACTTGTGGGAAAATGCGTTGCGCTAAAGTTTTTTCAGGAATTTCTAAATCATAAATACCTGACTTAAGTTTCTTAAATTGTCCCTTAGTGCGTTCCAAAACATTTATGAAAAAGCGTTCGACATCGGTATCGCTTCCAAGTGCTTGACGCATTAGTTTTAGTTGCGTTTCTACTTGATCTATCTTTACACCTTCATGGCTATAGTAGGTTTGTGATTTTTTTTGTTCTTCAATTTTTTGCGGAATAGTTAATATACTTTGTTTCTTAAAGCGAAAGGCATTTTCAACAAAAAGTTGTTGAGATTGGGAATCATCAAATAACGTTACTTGTGATTGTTCTTTTTTAGTTTTTTTATTTTCTTCAAATTGTAATTCAGAAAAAATATCTGACATTTGAAAACGGACACCAAGGGAACGCTCAATATTTTCTTGTTTCTTTTCATTAATTTCAATAAAAAGTTTTTCTATCGGATGCCCATCAGCATGCATATAGTAACAATAAACTTCTTCAGATTTTTGCAAAAGTCTATCAATTCGTCCTTCACGTTGTTCATGTCTATTTGGGTTCCACGAATAATCGTAATGCACAACAGTATCAAACAATTCTTGCAGGTTTACCCCTTCACTAAGACAATCCGTACACACCAATATTTTTAAACCATTGTGTTCTTTTAATTGATCTAAAATATAGTCCCGTTCTTCTGGTGATACTTTTCCTGTCAGGGTACGAATTTCACAATTTAATTTTTGTTTTATATTTGCATTATTTAACGCTTCATCTTGTGATAATTCATGATATAAATATTGGGCTGTATCAATAAATCGGCAAAATATAACGACATTGCGTTTTGCTTTAAAACAATCAGTTAATAAAACATTTTGAATAAGGGCTTGTAATTTTGCATCAGCTTTTGCGGTATGGGCAATAAAATTTTGGGCGAGTAATTTTTCTTTGCCGGTTAAATTTGTTAACATATCAGTGATTGAATTGTTTAAATTAAACTCGGCTGTTTCAGTATTAGAGTTTTCGTTTACTTCTGTTTTTTTCTTTCTCCCCTTTTTTCCTTTTTCAGGTATAGCAATTTCTTTTTTCTGCTCTTTAAGAAGAGTATCTTTAGGCTTATTATTTTCTTTTATATTCCCTAAATTTAAATAACTTATAATATCATTTTCTTCAGTTTCTCCCCTACTTCCAGGGGTAAATTCATCATACAGTAAATCTTCTTCGCTATCATTATCAGCGTAATCTTCATCATAAGGACTATCTTTTACACCAAAAATATTTTGTTCACCTTGCTTATTTAAATCAGAAATATTTTTTGCAGCTAGTAAACGGGAACGCCGACATAAAGAAGTTAATGCAGCATAAGGACTAGAGCAAAGAGCTAATGCTAAAGTAAAGCATGACCACCAAAGTGTTTGCTTATTAAATTGTTTACTCCCTGGCATTGGTTCATCAATAGAAAAAAATTCTTTTGCTTGTTCCAGTAATTTTTGAGTTAATATTT
This sequence comes from Pigmentibacter ruber, assembly GCF_009792895.1. Lineage (NCBI taxonomy): Bacteria > Pseudomonadati > Bdellovibrionota > Oligoflexia > Silvanigrellales > Silvanigrellaceae > Pigmentibacter > Pigmentibacter ruber. The sequence goes on along the minus strand of NZ_WSSC01000004.1, from coordinate 238,592 downwards.
TATTGCTTTCAACAAACGGATATTTTACCGTGAGTGGAATTCTTTTTGGGAAAATACTACAACCTAAGTAATCTTTAATATCGGCTCTTCGGCGTTGGACAAAATATTTTGCTAATTCTTCGCGTAAAACTCTGTTTTTTTCGCCAGAAAAATCATCTGGTAATTTACTGGCAAAGTCTGCATTTAAGATTGAGATCAAAGAACGAAACGCATGCATTTTCCCACTGTGAGGAGTCGCTGTTAGCAATAAAATATTTTTAGTTGGATTTTTAGAAATTTCTTTCAATAATTTATGTCTTTGCTGCTGTTGTCTGCCTTCTTTTGTTCCAGCATCAGCACATTCGTGAGCTTCATCTACCACTATAAGATCGGGGCATTTGGCTAGAAATTCATTTTTATTTCTTTCAGATTTAATGAAATCAATACTAATAATTGTATAAGGATATTCGTCAAATATTCCTTTTCCAGGGCTACAATTTTTTTCTAAAATATCTGCTTTTCTTGCTGTTACTTCAACTGCATTGATATGAAATTTGTTTTTTAATTCAGAAGCCCACTGCGAAACTAAATGTGCAGGGCAAAGAACAGCGAAATTTTTAATTTCATGTCTGTCTAAAAGTTCACGAACTATTAACATTCCTTCAACAGTTTTACCTACCCCGACGTCATCAGCAATGAGTAAACGGATAGCTTCTGTTTCTTGGCGCAAAGCAAGCATTAAAGGAACAAGTTGATATGGACGGGGCTCTACAGAAATTCTGCTAAAGGAACGAAATGGGCCCACTCCAGAGCGTATCGAAAGTCTTGCTGCATCTCGTAAAATTCGTGCGGATACAGCATCGCTAGCATCTTCTAAACGTGGGAATAAAAATTCTGCTGGTTCAATTTCTTCTAATTCACTCAGTATTCCTGTTGCTAATTTTTCATTGCCACCAGCTAAAGGACGTAATAAATAAAGATCTTTCGTGCTTCCTGGAAGAACTGTCCATTCTCTTCCACGTGCCTTTACTAGTGAACCAGGAGAAAATTCGATTTCCATATTTTTATCCTTCTAGTAGCAAAAAAACATTCTGTTTCGTTAAAGGATATTTACAAATATCAAAGAAAAAATGCAATCATTATAATATTTTAAAAGTATTTTTGTTACGGAAAAGAGTACCAATTTAGTCTTGGATCTAAAAATATTATTTAGAAATATAAATTATTTTTCTAAATAGTCGCTTGCTTAATAAATAAAAATAATTACCAAAAGTAAAAATTGAAGAAAAAAACAAGTAACATATTAAATTTGTGAAAATAATATAAATAAATTTTTGAGGAAAAAATTATTTTATATGAAATAAAAAAATATATTAGTTCTTAATGAGTTATAACACTGTTAATTTAATTAAAGAAAAATTGTTGATTTTTAATATTTTTTAGATATTTATAAATAAACAAATTTTAGATGTATTAAGGTTTGTTAATTCAATTATAATAAGTAGTTAATGAATAAAGTGAAACATCTAGAGCAACTTACTATCTTATTCAAATATTTTGAAATACAGGAATGTTATGCGCACTAAAAATAAAATTCATAAATTTCTCATTTTTATTTTTCAGATTATTGTTCTAAATGCTTGTGAAAATAAATCGGACAAATTATTAAATGAAAATGACAATATTACTTATTTAAATAAAAATTATACTGATGCAAAAGATGTAAATCATTCTTTTATTTCAGAATTTAAAGAATCAATGAAAGATGAAATTAGCGTACCAACAAATTTTGACCCAAGTATAGTTGATAGATTGAAAACACTTGAAGGCAAAACAGCTGAAGAAAAGTATAAAATTTTGGTTGAATTTATAAATGTTTTGCCAAAACCATACTATGACACTCCTTACTATAAAAATTATAAAATTTTATTAGGTTACTTGGATAAAATTTATATTGAGACAGCAAAACCAATTCCAAACACATTGAATTTTATTTGGTTAGGAGGCCCTTTAGGCGATGCTCAGATAGACTATCTTAAAATTTGGGCAAAAGTGAATCCCGACTACCAAATTCAATTGTGGTATGATCCTGATAATTTATTCTCCTATGAAACACAAAAAAGTTTAAAGGAAAATGTAGATATTTCAATCTCGAAATACAAAGGAGAAATGAAGTATGAAGACATTTTTGCTGAAAAAGTAATAGGAAAACAAAATGAATTGTTTGAATATACTGCGAATGAATTAGCAAAGAATAAGAATGCAAAAAAAGACTTAATTCGTGCAGAATTTTTAGATAAAATAATATATAAAAAGCCATTCGAAAAAATTGCAGAAAAGAAATATTATGAAAATTTGAAAAAAATGAATAGTGACATTGAAATTTTAGAAAACAGTTTCACAAATCTTAAATTTAAAAATATTCGCAATGAAATCTCTGATTGGAATATGCTCCAAATTTATGAACATGAATTGGATTTACGTTTTAATTTTGCTGCAGCGTCTGATGTCTTGCGTTTGTTCATTCAAAAGCGAGGTGGTGTTTATGGAGATATGGACTTGCTTCCAACAATGATTCCGATATATGAATTGATAAGCAAAAATAATGTTTTAAAAAATTATTTTGATTTACCATTGGCAAAAGAATTATCATTAAGTCTAGTAACTCATGCGTTTTTTAACGAAATTATTTTGAATAATAAAAACTTAATACCATCATTTCAAGTTACAAAAAACTATGCTTTAATGGATTTAAAAAATAAAATAAATTATATTATCAGACTTACTAAAGCTAATAGTAGTTTTAAAGATGCAATTCAAAATCTTCCAGAAGAAATAGTTTCACTTGCAAAAGATCCAAAATATAGTGAATTGAACAATTTATTTTATAAATTAGATAAATTGTATGTCCGTGAAGGTGAGTTTAAAATAATTGGTGGAAATAATTCATTTATTCTAAATCAACCAGTTAAAACACAAGAACATTGGTTGCAACAACTTATTGATAGAATTGAAAGCAATTATTTGCAAATATTTACAATAGAAAAAAATAATCCAGGTTTAAAATTACCTTATAGAAAAACTGATACAATAAATGAAGGAACTGTTAAATATTTCAGGTATGATGGGTTATTATCAAATATGGATACAACTATTTCAATTTCAGGACCTGTTGTTTATAATAAGATATTAGATAAAGTTGCGAATAATAATCCAGCAGCTACAATTAATTATTTAAATAAAATATTTAATTCTTATACTCCAGAAGCATCTGTCTCCAGTTGGTTTAAAAGAGGAAATAGTACATCAACAAGTAGACAAAGTTTAGTACTCCAATTAGGAAGTGAAGAAAATACTCAAATTGCAGCTAGTAATATTTTTAATAAATTAAAGAAAAATGCAGAAAAGTATATTGTTGAAAATGATAAATTTGAAAAAATTATTTCTGAAAAAGAAAAATTAAAATTAGAAAAATTAAAAGAAATGTCAGAATCCGATGCTGAATATGAAAGAGAGAACGAAATAATTAATGACAGAGAATTAAATAAAGATATTAGAAATAAAATTGAAATTCATTTAGTCGGTCATTCAGAAGAAAATAATAATACTTTACTGATAGGTGGTATATCTGCTGAGGACATGGCAAAAAAAATTAAAAGTAATTTATTTCAAACAACAAATTCGAGACGACTAGACTATATTAGTATAGTAAGTTGCAATCCAGCAAAAAATTCTAATGATACTGTATTGCTAGAAAATTATTCCAAAAGTTTAATAACTTCTCTAAATGAAATGGATATCCCAATTCAAATAGTTAGTGTGAGAACAACAGATGTCAGAGTGGATAAAAATGGCGATAAATTTTACTTACATGATAATAAATATACAGAGCACAGAGAGGGGGATAAACTTTATATTTATCGGAAAAATAAAGAAACATTTTTAACTATTAAAGCTTTGTATTTAAATACTGAAATGGAAATTGAAAAGTTAGAAGAAGTAAAAGACAATTTAAGAAGTGTAACTTTAGAGTTAAATGAAATGATAGAAGATGGAGCTTCTGGACCATTAGGAGAACTCCCTAGTATTTTACGATCAATGCAAAATATTTATAAAGTAAAAGGAGAAGCTAGTAATTTAGCAAACTCAATAAAAGAAATTACTGACTCTATAAGAACTAAAAATAAATTCAATACAAATTATGCACCATTATTTTCTACAATCAGTGAAGAAGATAATTCTATTTCTTTTATTCATACTAAAACAGGTGAAGTAATAAGAAATGTCGAGCTTACTAATGAAGAAACTTCTAAATTTAGTTCTATTTGGAATAAATTAAATAGTGAAATGAAACAACTTAAAACAGTCCAAATGACAACTGATAAAAATGGGGTGATTAAAAATTTAGGTGAAGGTGATGGGCTTGGCATTACGCCATTAATACTAGCACAGACATTGTATGGAATGTTTAAAACGAATAATTCTAATAAAGATGAAACAAATGTTTATGATCCTGCATTAGGAAAACTTATTAAAGCACAAAATTATTTACTCTATTCACAAATTGGGATTGATATTTATCAAAAAGCAAGACAAACAGAATACATGATTTATGCTCTTCTTAAGACAAATGCTATAACTGATGATGAAAGTATTATCCCAGGAGTTAGTCAGGTTGTAAATAAGTTAACTGCTGCAAGATATCTAACACCCGGATTTTCACTAGCCGCAGCAGCTCTTGATGCATTTGAATTTTCTTATGCAGTAGGGTCACAAAAAGGAATTTTTGCTACTCAATTTTCGTTTGATATTATTAATGCTTCTATGTCATTAGGCAGTCTTGCTTTAGGTGAAGGTGTCGCTTCATCGGTTCTGGGATATTTGGGAACTCCATTTGCAGGTCTAGCAATAGGTTTTACTGGATTTGCAGGTGCTGCAATTGAAGCCCAAGAAGAATCTATTCAAATTGGAAAATTTTTTAATGAATATTTAAATGATCATAGCCGGTATGGAAAAATGGCAGACTGTTCTGCAAATGTAAAAATAATTTCCTTAGCGCACAGTGGTTATTTTAAAGGCAATGATAATAATTGTTCTGGTAATTTAAGTTCTGCTGTAATTAAAAAAATTGATTTTACAACAAGTAATGAATTAAAAGTAACATATGGCTCACATTACGTGTATAAAACAAAAAACTGGCATAAAGGTATTTTTAATAGCTACTTTTCAAATTTTCAAGGGAGTGATAAGTTTCCTGTAGCTGATTCAACAAATAAATTTAATCTTCGTGATGCTTTAGGATTGCAAACAACAACAAATATTTCAATAGATGAAGATACGGCAGTTGTACTTCCATTTTTAATGGAAAAGAGCATATCATATGGATATTCATATACACCAGGTATAATGACAAGAAGTAACTCAGAATTAGATGCTGTTAATAAATTGTCGAAAGATAGGAATGCACAATTTGTTTTCCGTTATTTTGTTGATTTATTCGAATATGCCATTCGAAATCTGCATTTTGAAACTAATTCTACAGATATAAAGATTGTTTTAGATAATAAAGATAGAACACTATTGACTCCTATAATTCCAGATGAATATAGTAATAAAATTAAATATAATATTTATGGTGAAAATGGAAATTATACAATTGAAGTTGGGAAAAATGCAACGTATAATTTGTTTCCAAAAGAAAATGATGCTTGGATAATTGATGCAAAATCTTTAAAATTTCCAATTAAATATGTCAGAAACAATGCATTTAGGGTAGGTGATAGTACTTATATTTATATTTCAGGTCGTACTAGAAAAAATTTAACAATTAAAGAATATAACAAAACTTATCAAATTAATCCTAATACAGGAAAAATTACGAATATAATTGAAACAGAAGTAAACAGTTCTGATCAAGAAAAATTTATCAAAGAGTTAAAAAACCTTGCAGCAACTTTTCCTGAACATGATGGTATCATTAAGGTAAATCATTTCAAAAGAAATGCTGTTGATAAATCTGCTTGGTATGATATTGGCAAAAATGAAATTTATTCGCCTTCCATAAAAAGTGAAAAATATTTTAATTTTAATAAAATGAATTTTCTTGGAAAAAAAGATAATTTAATTTATTATTATGATAGTTTAAGTGGAATTGTTTTTCAACAAAATTTACTTATGACGAGTAATGAAAATACAATACCACTGATTCAAGTTTCTAAAAACTCAGATCCTTATTTTGATAAGCAGCATAATACTCTTATTTATAAAAATTCAGAATCTTCCATTCCTGGAATTAATGGCGATTGGGAATTTAGTATTGCTAGAATTGGGAATACACGGCATCTTTTAAAAATAGATATAAAAGAAAACAGCAAATCAAGATATCGGCCAAGACTAATAGAATCTTTGCTGAAAGTACAAAGATCGTTTCATATTAGTCAACCTGTAAAAATCACTGATAAGAAAAATGGAATTTTGGCTTGGTTTATAAAATTTAGGAATGACAACTCAAATGGAAAATTAATTACTCTTTCATCGGAAGAGCAAAAAGAAATATTTTCTGCTGAATATGCAGGTTATACGAAAAAGAAGGATGGTAAGTTTATTTACTACTTTACAAGCAGAGATCCTAGTACCTTAAAGCTTTCATTATTCCAACGCGAAGAACATGCAGTAAAAGCAAAAAAATTAAATTTGACTGAAGTATTTAATGGAAATCAATTTATTATTTCTGTTTCGATAGTGAACAATAAACCAGTCATTTTGACTTCAAATTCTTATTTATATTCTCCTAATTTAGATGGTGATTTTATGCTTACTGGAATTAATTTTTCTCTTGCGAAAGATAAATCTGATAATCTAAGTAGTGTAATTAAAAATATTTTAAATTCTCATCTCAAACATTTTGAAGTAATTACATTGACTGATTCTTTTGGTTCGCTAGCTTGGTATGACTTTAAGAAAGATGTTTTACTTCTTTTTGATCCAATGAAAAAATTTATTGGCACTGATAATTTTGATAAATACTATTTTTTAGATGAATATTTAAATAAACTATATTTCAGAAAATTAGTGAAAGGAAATTTAAAGAATTATTCTTTAGAATATCAAAAGAATAAATTAAAAATAAATTTAAAAAATAATGAAGATGAATTGCAACTGCAAACAAATGCGCTTGCCTCTATCAATTTAAATTTTGATAGATATGAAAAGAATGATACTGATGCAAGTATATTTAATAGTAATGAAGTTTTAGAGCAATCTTTTAATAATTTTGAGAAGCGTGAAAGAGAAAAAGCATTAGAATCATACAATGATATTTTGAGTGAAGTAGCTTACAAAATAGATCAAGATAAATTAGATGCGCAAGTTCCTGCAGGTGGAACAAAAAGAAGAAGTATTATTTTTGTCAATGATGGATGGTATAACTCTTCAATTGAAATTGTATTGAAAGATAGAAATGGTTCAACGCAAAATTTTCATAGCTGGTGGGGACAAAAGAGTAATTTTACTGTAACGCCATTAGTACCAATTTCAACGCAAAAAATAACAATAAGTATAAAGTCTTATTTATTTGGTTGGAGTAAGCCATTTTTTGAAAGAGATTTTACTCTTGCAGAATTGCCATTGTGTATAAACTCAATGGGTACTTTATTTAACAGAAGCGCAATAGTAAAAAATTGTAATGAAAAATATTAGTCAAATTTAATAATATTTTTCCCAATAGGACTTTTCGCTTCCGTTTCTTGATAAGCTTTAATGGTATCTGAAAATGGATATATTTTATTTATTTTAATTTTTAAATTTTTGTTCATTAATTCTGTTAATAAAATTAACTTTTCCTGAGAGTATTTGGTCATTAACAATTTAATTTTCTTTCCAGATATTAAATTGTTAAAAATTGAAAATATAATACTTCCTAAGTCAGGCGAAGGATTTATAAAAACTGATTTATCTTGCATTATTTTTTTCGCTTGGGCAAAAGGCATTCTCCCCGATAGTTCAAGAATAATATCAAACTTTTCATTGTTAGCAAGAAGATCTGTTTTTCGATAATCGATAACATTTGGACAACCAAATTCTTTTGCAACTAGAATACCTTCACCAGATGCTGTTCCTGTTACTTTCAGTTGCATATTTTTTGCTATCTGTAGGGCAAATAAACCTATGCCACCAGAGCAACCATTGATTAAAATGCTTTGCCCTGCCTTTGCTTGTGCCAATTCAGAAATTGCTTGATAGGCTGCGGTGCAGGCTATGACAATTCCCGCTGCTTCTTCAAAAGATCTAGAATTAGGTATTATAGCAATTGAAGATCTCGGTACACAAATAAATTCGCGCATTGTACCTTGTTTCATAGTATTAGGTATGAAACCAAAAACTCTTTTGCCTATTAAATTTTCATTAATATCAGTGCCTAATTTTTCAACTATTCCCGCAACCTCGCAACCTGAATATTTTGGGAACTTATTTCCAGTCATGATTTTTAAATCACCATTTCTTATTTTCCAATCTAAAGGATTAATTCCAGCAGCTTTTACTTTTACTAAAACTTCATTTTTTGCTGGAGAAGGGATGTTTTCTTCAACTATTTTTAAAACCGATGAAGTGCCATAACTTTCAAATAATAAGCTTTTCATAAAACTATATCCTTGAATTTTGGAGTTAACAAAAGTAACTACAGGAAAATAGTGGATTATTTTTAGTTATGCAAGAGCGTTTCGTATTAAAGAATATTTTGCGTAATGATATTATTTGATAAGCAAAATTCTTTATTTAAAGTAGTAATAAAAATATTTTTAATTGTTAATTAATAACTAGTAAATCCGTCAAAAGTATTTTATTTTCATGAGCAATTTTTTTTGATAAAATTTAAAAGGTGAATTTTAATTTTATTAAGGATAATAAAAAAATGAAGTTATTAAAAATTGCGATAAAGTATTATATTATATGTCTGAATTTTTTCGTAATAATTCGTGCAAATGCAGAAATGATTATTAAACATAATTTAACAGCCTCTGAAAATGAAACCTCATTGAGTTATGAATATGCTGTATTGAAATTAATATTAGAAAAGTCTAAAGACAAATATGGAGAATATAAGCTTATAAAATCTGTAAAAATGTCTCAATCAAGAGCATTTCATGAATTAAGTAAAGGAAGCCCAGAAGTTAATGTAATTGCTTCGATGACTTCAATTGAAAGAGAAAAACAATCAACTCCAATTAGAGTTTGTTTATTTAAAGGTTTATTGGGAGTGCGAATTCCTATTGTTCTTAAAACTGAAAAAGATCGAATTGAAAATATAAAAACTATTAAAGAATTTAAAAGACTTAGTGTTGGGCAAGTATTTGATTGGCCCGATACACATATTTTAGAAGCAAATAAAATGAATGTTATTAAAACATCAGTTTATACTGGGTTATTTCCAATGCTCGTTTTAAAGCGGTTTGATATTTTTCCATTGGGAGCCTTAGAAGTTTATCAAATTGAAAAAGAGCATGAGTCTAAATTTAAATTAAGTGTTATTGAAAAATGGGCAATAGCATATCCAACTGGCTACTATTTTTTTGTTCATAAAGAAAATAAATTACTAGAAGATAGATTAAATTATGGATTTATGACTTCTATTAAAGATGGATCATTTGATGAAATATTTAGCAAATATAATAATAATTTTTTGCAAATAGCTAATTTAGAAAATAGAAAAATATTTAAATTAAAAAATCCAATCCTACCAAGTAGCACTGTATTTAAGGATAAAAATTTGTGGCATCCTTTAGTAATGAAAGAGTTTTCTGAATTTTAATTAAAAATAAAATATTGAAATTTATTTTTTATACTTATTTAGATAGAATATTCAAATAAAAATCAATATTTTATATTTATTTATTAATTGACATGTTTTTACTAATGAGTCTAAAATCCTTTTTTCAAAAGGAGAAATATTATGAATTTAAAAAGTACAGTAATTGCTTTTTGTGCTTTGTCTGCATCCTATTTTGCATATTCATAAGAAATGAAGGTTCTTTGCGCAAATGATAATGGAAATTGGAAATGGTTGCATGAATACGGAAATATCTTTAAACATGTAAAAGTTGAAGGAAATATAGTTCAAAAAGAGCAAACTATATCTTTGTTAAACAGATATTTTACTTATTTCAAAGTAAAAGGAACAGAGTCTGACTTAGAAGCTTTAAAATAAAGATGTGTTTATACTCATGGGCTTGATTACAAATATGTGCAAGCTACTAAGGGATACTTTTCAGAATGGTTTTTAGTTGGCATAAATGATGGCTTTTTATTCCCAGGTTTTTTTAATGTTTATGATTATATAAAAGAATCAGCTGAAACTAAGAAAGTAGAAAAGTTTTTCACTCCGATTGCGATCAAATCTTCTGATGTATTTCAGATAGAGTAATACTAAATTTTTCATTGTTAGTAAGAAAATCAGTTTTTCAGTAACTATTTACATTTGGGCATCCAAATTCTTTAGCAAAAGCAATAATCTCTCCAGAAGCTGTACCTGTAGTTTTTAATTGTAAATTATTTGCAATTTGAGATGCAAATAAAGCTATTCGTCCTGGGTAAGAATTAATTAAAATATTTTGTCCTGCCTTATCCTGAACTAATTCTATGAAAGCTTATTTAATTAAAAAAATAAATGAATAAATAAATTAAAATTATTTTTAATATTTCTATTATAAATCTACTTTTTCATGGAAAAATTTAAAAATATCATCAGATATTACACTTGTATTAAAATTTGGAAAGTCCCGAACTGAAGCATGTATTTTAGGATCTCCTGTTACCATTCTAATCAATTGATTTGTATTTTTTGCGAAGTAATATGTTGAAAGTCCTTTTCCAGGTTTAATGAAAGACCAAACGTCTGCTTCTTTTCCTAATAAATGTACATTTCCTAAGAATTTAGATTGGTATTTAAATAAAATATCTTGTGTTAATATTAATTCATCACAATTTGATTCATCATCCTTAAGTACCACTGCTTCATATTCTGTTCCAGTTTGAGCTTGCTTGCGATAATAGGCGACTTTAGATTTTTTTGTTTTTTTATCTCTAGCCGTGATAATTTCTGACATCCATAAATGATGACCTGTTTTTGATTCAGACCAAGGATTAAATAAGCCATCAATACGACAACAATTTTTCTCATAATCAAACCAACAAATACCGGATGTAATTTGATCTTCCTGCTGCATTGGCTGCCAGTAAGATATATAGCTACTACTCCACTGATCAGGTAAAAGTGGAGGTTTTTTACAAGTAAATTCAACTGAAGTTGTTAAAATATCCATTAATTTACTCTCCCAAATTTATACCAAACATTTTGTTTTTTTTGAATGTTTCTAAGTTCACTATAAGGCATTGATGTAAAATATAACTTTTCAGCCATATCTGGAGGATAAAATGTAGGAAAATTTTTGGCCATGTATCGAATATATTTGGTTCTCAAAAAATAAATAGGATTTGAACGACTCAAAACTTCATAATTATTAATAGCCATATATTGCATAGCATCAGCTTCCAATTTTCTTAGCAAATTAAATTCAGGAAGAATTGTTTCAAATTTACAATTATATTTTTCAAATAATGAATCTAGAATATAAGCATCCTCTAAAGCCATATTCATTCCCTGCCCTAAAAAAGGAGCTGTAGCATGTGCAGAGTCACCAAGTATTAATGCATTTTTTTTATAATAAAAAACAGATGAATTAACATTTATTAAATCATTACTTGGTTTTTCAATGAACTGCAAAAGCATTTCTTTTCTGACTTCACTAGGAAGCATGCAATAATATTTATCAAAAAAACGATTCATAATAGCTTTATCTTTAGTTTGTAAACTTATCTCTCCCTGATAAGGAAGACATACAGCAAAACTAATGCTACCGTCTGGAATTGTAGCTGCTCTTCCTGCAAATAAACCTCCCGAACTCATTCCAAAAAAGTAAAGTAGATCTTTATTTAAATTTAGCTTACTCCCTTCAGAAATAACTAAAGTTTTATAGCCATGCTTGAAAAAAGATTGTTGATATTCAAATCGACGGCAGTTGTTTTGCATAGCTTGTCTTACACAAGAGCGTGCACCATCTGCTCCAATTATTAAATCTCCAGAATGTTCATTAATTTGTCCATTATTATCTTTTGTGGTAATCGTTTTTTCATCTAAGTCAACATCTAAACAACGATGGCCATAATGGAAGTAAACATTATGAATTGTAGCATATTTATTTAATAACTTTTGAAAGTCAGCCCTGCTTAGAGAAAGAGGTGAAAGATGATCTGGAGGCAGTAATTTTCTCGTTTTAAATGACCCAGCAATGTAAAAAGACATTCCAGTAATTGGAATTCCACATAAATCTAATTCTTCCTTTGGAATACCTGCATTTAAAACAGCTTTAATTCCTCGTATAGACATAGTTACACCAATAGCTCGTGAACTAACTTGATCTACATAATCTGAAAAATCTAAAAAGGGATTGCCACGTTTTTCAAAAACATGAACTTCTAGGCCTCGTTTTGCTAAGTATATTGCGGTTAAGCTTCCAGCTAATCCGCCTCCAACAATAATTATTTTTTTCATTTTTACCCCTCACGAGAAAGTTTTTTTGTTGAAAGATCAATCATTTGTTTTTCATAAAACTCAAGTAAGTTAATTATAACTATTGATGGTTGAATATATTTTATTCCTCTTGCATATTTTGCAAGTGCTTTGCACTGGTTTGAAAGTTCTATACAACCTTCTTCATAATTTTGAATACATTTAAATTGAATCTCCTGGGGTATCGGAGGTCCAGCATTTCGACCTGGAATACCTGAAGGTAAAGTAACTAATTGAGCAGATAACGGTCTTAATATTCCTGCCATAATATCTATTGCTGCATTCATTAATCTTGATCGGCGCAAGCTACCTAATGGTTTTTGCCCAAAATGTTGGATCATCATATGGAAAGTAAGTTCATGACAACCTTGATATAAAAGCATAAGTTCCCTAGCATGTGAATTTATTACTGTATTACAACCTGGCGTTGGATTTAAAACAGGGTTTTTTAAAACGGGAAAAGCAGGTTCAAATGGAATTTTGCTTAATATTAAATCTTTAGAGATTTTTCTTAATCGATTGAAGTGACTTTTAGAATAGTGAGGAGAATTTATAGCTCCTCCTTCACCTTGTTCGGTAATAAAATCAATTGCAAATAAAGCAGTTTCACGGTTATTTATTTCTAGCTGATATGATGGAAATTTTTTGTTTATTAATTCATTTAAAAATAAATGATGCTCTCCACCAGTTTTATTGAATTCATTTGAAAATAAATTTGGAATATTTTGGAAAGCTTTACGTATATTTATATAAAATTCAGCAATTGATTTACCTGTTGAAGAAAAATAGTGAGGCCATTCAAAACGAACAAACTTAGCAATTACATTTTCTGAAAATGGTTCAAAAGAAAATTCAGTATCTAGTCCAAAAGCTTCATAAGCCTTCAGGCCAAATAAGGGAATACCTGGATAAAAAGATTCTCCAATAGACATTAACAAGTTATTTACAACTAAATAATGTATCATTTCCTCATGCGCAATTTCAAGAATAGTTCCACGCCATCCTGAATTAAGCCTGCGATCTGCACCACCGCATACAAAATTTAATTGTTCAGAAGTCCATTTATTACTTTGTTGCAATTTTTCACCTACAGCAAATGTAGGTAAAGAATATGCAGCATATATATATTGAAGCATAATAGATAGTTCTAAATTTACAGCTTTCTTTAATTCTTGAATTAATTCTTCTTTAGTGCTAATTTCGTCAGTTTTAAAATTTGTATCCAAATAAATATTACTTTTATTGTTTAAGGCTGACTCTTCAACATTTTTTAAATATTTTAGAAAAAGCATTGATTTTGCATAAGACATTTCTCTTGTACTAGGCATGTAATAACTTTTATCACGATTTAAAGGATCACACATTTGCCACATTAAACGGGCATAGGTTTCGCATTTACATTGATCTGCCATACTAAATACTTTATCAGCCATGAAAGGATAAATTAATTCGTAGTAACTCATCACATGTTCATACAAAAATTCATAAGTAATCTGATGATCAGGAATATTTAGCAAATTCCAATCATCTGAAAGAACTCTAACTAAAATTTTACAACGATGATCATCAACATATATTTCACTTATCCCTGGTTTTTTACTTTTTATTGTTAAAAAAGCTAGACCTTTTTTTTCTTTTGAAAAAGTTAATTTGAAAATGCTAAGAATAGAGTTATTTTCAATAAAAATAACAATATCTCTTTTTTCTTCTGGTTTTCCACGAAAGTAACAAAATAATTTTATCTCCTTAGAAAAATATGTGAGATTTTTTTTATCTGGAGCTTCTATTGAAACGACATTTTCTTCTGCTTGAATTAACCAATCTGACTCCTCCCATTTATTCCCATTTCCAACTAATAGTATGTTATCGTCAGTGCATTTACTAATTAAAGGAACATCGAAAACGCTGGACGTTTCCAAATATTTTAGATACATATATTCTGGTAATTTAGCCAATAAAACACCTGATTTGTTTCTTAATTCTAAATCTCCTAATGAATATTTAGGACCAAGAGTATGTGTTAGTTGGTCTGCAATTTTTTCTTCTCTATGAATAAATGGAATACTACAAGGCATGTTTATACTTGCACAATTATCCTGAATTTGAATAACTATAGGCCCAAAACCTTGATTATTTTCGGGGTATAAAACTCTTCCATTGGGGAATGTCGACATATCATTTTCTAACCATAATCCAATTGTCCCAAATAAATCATAAAACACCGGAGTATCAGGTTGTAATGGAGTCGACATATTGAAAATACAGTATTGAATACATAAGCCTAAAACATTATCTTTTTGCAATTCCTGCAATAAATAGTTAATAAATTCCGACTTAATATTAAGATGATTTAAAATAAAATTTTCTGAATTTTTAGAAATTGAAAATTGAAAAACTCTAGTTTTAGAAAATTCCTGTTCTAGAAAATGAGACTGTTTTTTTTGGATATATTTTTCACCATACCAACGAACAGCATGAACGCAATTAATATCTGAAGAAAATATATATGGAGAGTTTGCAGTTGCTGTAGCTTCTTTTATACAAATCTGGCCAGCATAAATTTGTGACGTATCATCTCGACTAGGATCTATATCGACCCATCTTGCTCGATTAAATGTTGTACGTAAATATTCATTGTAATGCCCCCATAACTCAATTTTTGATCCTAATAACACATCATTTTTTAAAAAAATTCCTGGTCGAATATTTAATGAAGTAATGCTCGCATTTTCCCAAGAAAAATGATTGTTTCCAAGAAAATTATACCCAGCTGCGTAGTTAAATACACCATTATCATCAGGGGTTCCTTGCAAATTGAAGCGAGGGGGTATTTGTCTTAAATACTTATGAAATTCACTAGGGTGCTTTTTTATATCAAATGGCAGGCCATCTTGATAAACTGTATTAGTTGCAAAATTGATTGTGTTGCTAATGTTTCTATTTCCAGTTGGAACATTTAATCTTGCAACACCTTTAAAATGAATCCGTGGAAAATTTAATATGCTCATTTAATATAAATACCAATCTAAAGTTATAGTACAACATCTAAAAGAAAAATTATATTTATTAAACTATATTTCTCAGTTTGATTTCTCTAGCTGTTTCAAAATAAAATTAGCACCATTTCTACCGGCAATGATTGCTCCCTCCATCCACCCTGAATGAGAAGTATAGGCATCGGAAGTTGAAATTATTTTCCCATTATTTTTAGATAAAACTTTTGGGTGTTCTAAAGAGTTTTCTTTAGCAAATTCCACTCCATGTTTCCAAAACTTAAAAAAATGATTAATAGGTTTAGGTAATTCAATTATTGAGATATTTAACGCTTTACTCATTAAACTCATAACTGTGTTTAGAAATTCACTCTCCCCTTTTTGTGTTTTCTCATTCCAAAAGTTAGAATAAGTATTATCAGTATAAAAAAAGATATATTTATCACTTTTAAAATATATTTTTCTTAAGGGATTATCAACAATTGTAACTTTATTTTCAAAACCATAATCTTTCCACCATGGTGATTCGAAAAAAAGAAAACCCTTAAATAGAGATATGGAACCGTATGTAAAATCTGTCCATTCATTAGGAAAATTTATATTTAATAAAGACAAAGCTGTTGGAGGAAGTGTCAGTACTGTATACTCTGAATTTATCAAAATCTTAGATTGTTCCAAATTAGAAAAGCAAAGTTGAGTATTATTTAAGTTATTTTGGAAATGAACTAATTTATGGTTGAAATAAAATTTAACACCTAAATCTATCGACATCTCATACAAGCTATAAATTAATGAAGAGAAGCCTTCAACTAGATTAAACCAATCGAAACAATCATTATCTGAAAAACACTGAGTTTCAGGATGCATTTCTATAATATGATAAGCTATTTTTGGAGATATTTCTGGTAAAAATAAAGAATCATATCCAAGAGCATTAACAATATTTTGTGACTTTTCTATTCCAACATGACGAATTAAAAATTGATAAAAAGATTCATTACATGTACTTTTGATTTTTGGCTTTAATTCTGTAAGTATCTTTTTTAAATTATGGTGGTGAGGATGTGGGAGAACAATTTTTGTAAAAGGAAATATTTCAATTATCTTACCTAATTCATTAGTAAGTGCAGAAACATTAGGATGAAAAGTAGGCGAAAATCTTCCTGCACCTAAATCAATAATAGAATTATTAAATTTTATTGATAAAGCTCTGCCACCAGCTCTATCCTCATTTTCAAATATTTGGATTATATAACCTTTGCATAAAGATGATTTAGCTAGTATTAGCGCACAAATTAAACCCGATATTCCAGATCCTATAATAGAGATAAGTTTATTGTTTATCAAATTTGGTTCACTCCAAACGGAAATAATTTAGAAGAATATTTGCTATTTAATTTTAAGAATAAAACTATGATTATTTGATATGTAGCAAAGTAAATTTTAAATGTCAATATTTTCTATTTACTGGTATCTTGATTTAATTGGGCTACTTTAAAATAATATTTTGTAATGGAAGTGATTAACATTCCAATAAGAAATTCACTGAAAATATTTTCGCTACTCCGAGTTTAATAAATTTAGTATTTTTATCGTTTTATTCTTTTATTTTAAAGTTATTTTTAATTTTTTTTTAATTTTAATATAATATAGAAATTCGAGAGATTAAATACTAGTTGATATCAATTTTTTTATAATTAAATATAATCGGGAAATAAAGTAACTTGATTCATTTCATTTTTGCTTATTATATTAGACACAGAAACTCCAAGCAAACGGATGGGTAAAGTTGTTTTTTCCATTTCAAGAAATAATGAATTAGAAATTTTTTCCATTGAATAAAGATCACTAAAATATAATGGAAAGCTTTTTGCTTTAGTTTTTACTTGAAAATTATTATATTTAATCTTAATTGAAATTGTTTTAAAAGCAATATTTTTGCGTTCTAATATCAGGTATAAATTTTTTACAATCCGATTTAACTCAGCAATAATTTCAGAATTATTGGTTAAATCTTTTGGAAAAGTTTCTTCTTCTCCAAAAGATTTACGAATATGGGTTGTGCAAACATCACTCTCATCAATTCCTTGCGCTTTTTCCCAAACCCAAATTGCTGATTCTCCAAAATGTTCTAAAATATAATCTTTTCCTGCTTGAATAACATTTTTACACGTGAGCAATTGATGAGTAGCAAATTTTTGTGCTGTGACTGGTCCTATAAAGGGAATTTTCTTTAAAGGTAAATCTTGCATAAATATAAAACAGTCTTTTGGTTTAATTATAGTCAAACCATTAGGTTTATTTATATCGGAAGCAATTTTAGCTATCATTTTATTAGGAGCTATTCCGGCAGAGGCAGTTAATTGAGTATTTAAAAAAATTTCATTCCGGATGCTTTGTGCAATAGCTGTAGCAGAAGATTCTCTAGCTTCAATTGTTACATCAAGATAAGCTTCATCAAGAGACATAGGCTCTATTGTTGAACAATATTTTTGTAAAATTTGAAATACTATTTGTGAAGCTTTTTTATATTTTTCAAATTGTGGACGTATAAAAATGGCTTGTGGGCAAAGTTTTTTTGCCATAGCTGATGACATTGCTGAGCGTATACCAAATTTTCTGGCTTCATAAGAACATGTACAGACGACACTTCTTTCTTGCGGGAGTCCTCCAATAATCACAGGTTTTCCTTTTAATAAAGGATTGTCTCTAATTTCAACTGCAGCATAAAAAGCATCTAAATCAATATGAATAATTTTTCTTTTTAATAAAGAAGGATGTATTTTATTTTCAGAAAAATTATTAGACAAATTTGATTCCTTATTTACAAAAAAAGAACTGTTCCAATACTGGTTCTGGAATTTTTGAATAAATATTATTTTTTATTTTATCATCTAAAGATGTGTTTTTTGAAAATCTACCATGATCTTTTTCAAAATAATATATTTTTATAGTGGTTATATCTTCAGCACATTCTGATAACATATTTGAACACATAAGACAAGGTTTTAAAGTAATAAATAATTTACTATGCTTAGGTATTTTAGTTTTTTTATCTTTGTAATATCTATAAATTAAATCAATTTCCGCATGCCTAGCTTTATTTTTAGCATTAGAATTTAGACCATAAGCCAAAATATTAAAATTTTTATCTACTAAAAGTCCAGCAATTTTTCTATCAGAAAGAGCTAATGTGTTTTTTATAGTTACTTTTTCTTTCAAAGTATTAGCTAGTTGCATACAATCATTATCACTTGTGATATTAGTTTTAATTAAATATTGCTGAATATCTTCATTTAAATCACAATCAATTATATGTTTAATTTCTTCAAATTGATACGAAATAGGCAAAAGATTAACTTGTGAATTTGCTACATAAGAAAATCTTTTTGCGGCAACTTTGATCATACCAAGGCACATATTTGTAGGAATGTATGATGTATATATTTTTTTCCGTAAAATATAGTGCGCATTTTCTTTATATTGTTCAGATATTCCTTGAATAAGTTTAGTTACTGCAGTTAATGGTGAAAATATGTTTGAGTCTTGCTTAGCGTAATAGATGGTATTATGATAAACTAAAAAAGCATAATCAGATTGATTTAGCTTTTTTAAGTAATAAAGTATTTGCTCTGGTACGATGTTCTGCATAATTTATAAATAACGTTGCTTGCTTAATATTTGTAAACACCTTGCCCCGTTTTTTTCCCAAAATATCCAGCATCGACATATTTTTTTAATAAAGGACAGGGTCTGTATTTACTGTCACCTAGTCCATCATGTAATACTTTCATAATTGCATAACAAGTATCTAGGCCAATAAAATCAGCTAAAGTTAAAGGCCCCATGGGTTGATTTGTTCCTAATTTCATCCCTGCATCAATATCTTCAGCAGTAGCTATACCTTCCATAAGTGTATAAAATGCTTCGTTTATCATGGGCATCAAAATTCTGTTAATAATGAAACCAGGATAATCTTGTGAACAAACAGTTACTTTCTGCATTTTTTCGGCTAGTTGCTTAGTTATTAAATAGGTTTCCTCACTTGTTGCATGTCCTCGAATAATTTCTACTAAATTCATAATTGGAACGGGATTCATAAAGTGCATACCGATAAATTTGCTGTTTCTTTGGGTTGTGGCAGCAATTCTCGTTATAGGTAAACTGCTGGTATTAGTTGCAAAAATTGTATTTGCTGGAAGAATTTTATCTAGTTGAGAAAAAATTTCTTTTTTTAAATTTTCATTTTCATTTACAGCCTCAATAACAAAATCTGCATTTGTTATCTCATTTAGTTGCGAGGCTTTCTTAATTTTACTTAGAATTGCTGGAGGGTGTTCTTCTATTTTCCCTTTTTCAAATAATTTACTTAAGCTTTTTTCTATTCCTTGAATTGCTTTTGTCAATCCTTCTGTACGATTATCACATAATACCACTTGAAAACCGGCTTGTGCAGCAACTTGTGCAATTCCACTTCCCATTTGACCAGCACCAATCACAGCTATTGTTTTAATTTGCGAAAGCAGAGTCATTTTTTCCTCCAATTGAACATGAAACATAGCAATTTTACATTTGACCTCTCAAACTATATTGTTTTCTTCTTTCTGCGCAAACTTACGGACAAAAAAACATGCCTTGAGTTATTGCTTAAGTTGTGTTCAAGTCATAAAGATAAAAATGTATTTGATATAGGTTATTTTGTAAGGACTTTTTCATGGCTATTGCATATCAATCTCCTTTACCAGCTCCCTACCCCACACTTTCAGAATCACAAATGCGGGCAAGAATACAAGCAGTCAGAAATCACTTTGGCAATAAACTTGTTATTTTAGCGCATCATTATCAGCGTCCAGAAATTGTTGAATTAAGTGATATTCGTGGTGATTCTCTGCAGTTAGCTCAGTATGCTGCTAAGCAATCTGAAGCTGATTTTATTGTTTTTTGTGGCGTACACTTTATGGCTGAAGGGGCGGATATTTTAAAAACGGGAAATCAAATTGTGGTTTTGCCTGATTTAGGTGCTGGCTGTGACATGGCTGATATGGCTGATGCTGATGATGTGATAGAAGCTTGGGAGCAATTGGTAGAGATTTTGGAGCATGACAGTATCATGCCTGTCACTTACGTAAACTCAAGTGCTGCATTAAAAGCATTTGTTGCAAGTAAAGGTGGAGTGATCTGTACCAGTTCTAATGCAACAAAAATTGTTGATTGGGCTTTGCAAGAAAAAAAAGTTCTTTTTTTCTATCCAGATCAACATTTAGGTAGAAATACAGCTAAGAAATTAGGTATTCCTTTGGATGAAATGAACTTATGGAATCCTAAAAAAAATTATGGTGGACTCTCAAAAGATAAAATAAGATCAACAAAAGTTATGCTTTGGGAAGGTTGCTGTCCTGTTCATATGATGTTTTCTGCAAAACAAATAGATGCAATAAGAACAAAAGATCCTGAATTTAAAATTATTTCACATCCTGAATGTGCTATGGAAGTTGTGGATAAATCGGATTGTGCGGGGTCTACTGATTTTATTGTTAAAACAATTGCGGCAAGTCCAGCTGGGAGTAAATGGGCGGTAGGAACTGAGCTAAATTTGGTAAATAGAATTGCAAAAGAAAATCCTGATAAAACCATTGTCAGTATTAACCCTTTTATGTGTCTTTGTGGCACAATGAATAGGATAGATTTGCCGCATTTAACTTGGGCCTTAGAGCAAATACAGCAAGGAACTCCCCAAAATATTATTCAAGTGCATGAACCAAATCGTTCGCTTGCCAAATTGGCGTTAGAGCGCATGTTGGAAATGAGTAGAACTTCTTCAAAATAAAGGTAATCATTTGTCAGAAGATAAAGTAACTAAAAATTATTTTCCAAATCAGCCTGCAGCCCCAATAAAAGAATTAGGACTAGAGGAAATTATTCAGTTAGCTAATAAAATTGGTCTCGAATATGTTGAAAAAAGAAAAGAAGCAGAACGGTTAGAGTTATTGCGGACATCAGTACGTGCAAAAATTATGAATCGAATAGAGCTAACTGCAGATAAAATACCAGAAGCAAAATTAAAACGTCTCGCAGAAGCAGATTCTGAATACATCGAACTACTTGAAAAAATAGTTACTGTGCGAGCTGAAACTGAAAAGTTAAGAATTCGTTATGAAAGTTACAAAAGTTTATTCGATGCTAGAAGGACAATGATTAGTTATAAAAAAGTAGAATTAAAAACTCTATAAAAGGCTTATAAGAGTGGAAAAATATATTGAACAACATAAACGACGTCTAAACTATATGCCATGGCTTTATTACTCTTTAAAAGAGAAGCATTTATTATGGGCAAAACCATGGCAAGATGAAATTCAAAAAGAATTAATGGAATTTGAAACAGTAAAAATTGGAGAAAACTGCTTTATTTCATCATTAGCAAATATATTTGCAGAACCTGGTAGAGATATTGTCATTGGAAATAATGTAACAATAGGTGCTGAAGTTTTTTTACATGGTCCTATCACTATTGAAGATGGTGTGAGCATCAATCCTGGTGTTTTTATCGATGGTGGGGCAAAAGGAGTTGTCATCAAAAAAAATACTCGAATCGCTAATGGGACAAAAATTTATGCTTTTAACCATGGTCTTGCTCTTTCTAAGTCTATCAAAGAACAAACTGTTTCTTCCAAAGGTATTACAATAGGATCAGATGTCTGGGTTGGAGCTAACGTCTGTATAGTTGATGGTGTAATAGTTGAAAATCAAGCTGTTATTGGTATGGGCAGTGTAGTTACTAAAAATATTCCAAAAGGGGAAATTTTTGCAGGAAATCCAGCCAAAAAAATAGGTGAAAGAAAATAATTCTTTTACAATTATGAATGCCAAAATACCTTTAATCTTAACTTTTTAATAAAATTAGATTACTATATAAAAAAATTTGTGATCAAAGGAAAGATAATTTTGAAAATATTGTGCTGCATAATTTTTCTTGTATTTCCAATAGCATTTGCAGTTGAAACAGAAAAAACTGTTTCAATAGGTAGAATTATGTTTACAAAAAACCAAATTTTAGGTTCACATATTTTAACTGATATATACAAACAAGCAAAAATTAAAGTTGAATTTATTGATTTACCTGGCTACAGAGTTACAGAGGAATTAAAAAGTGGAAACATTTGTGCTGAAGTTTTTCGACCTTTTAGTTATGGCGAAGATCATCCTTATTTTATAAGAATTTCTCAGCCAATAAACTATATGCAACTAAAAGCCTATGCTTTAAAAAGAAAGAAAATTAAAATACAAAATTGGGAAAGTTTAAAAAGTCACTCTATAGGCATAATTAAAGGTTCTGTGCTTGTGGAAAAAAAGACTGCTGACATAAAAGATAAAATTCTTGTAAACACTATTGAACAGCTTTTAGAGATGTTAATAAAAAATAGGGTTGATTTATTTATAACGGATGAGTTTAATGCAAAAATATTTTTAAAGCAATCTGAGCATGCTAAATTAATTGAAGAGTTAAATCCTCCTCTAACAGAAAAAATACCTTTATATCATTATTTTAGTAATAATTGCAAAAATATTTCTGAAATTATAGAGAAAAAAGTTGTAGAACTTCAGGAGACAAAAAAATTAGAAAAGATTATAAATAAAAACAGAGAAAAAATGTTTCAGGACTAACTTTTTTTCTCTATTTTAATAAAATTAGAATTTGGATATAAATACAAAAATATATTTTTATATTTCTCTGCTGAATTATTATCGTTCATTTTTTCAGCATATTTTGCTAAAAATATGGAAGAAGGAAAATACCATAATGGTGGATTATTTTTTAAATATTTTTCTTCAATTTTTTTAATATTATTATCTGTAAAATACTTTTCAACTTCGAAAAATGATATATTATTTTGCGCCATTTTGCTTGCATTTAAATATAATGAAATAAGATTTTTAAAATCAATTTCAATTTTTTTTGTTACTTGTATTCCATTTATTTCATTAAAGTAAATTAAATACTCTTTTTCATTTTTTTGATTTATATGAGCAAGTGCTTGGCTATAATTGTAAATTAATTTGCCAAAATTACCAAGCCCATCAGGCTTTTTTAATTTTTTTAAATCATCCCATTTTTCAAATCTTGCAAGTATAGAATGCTCCAAAGTTAAATAAATATCCTTATAGTCAGGTATATCTTGCATTCTATTTACATCCATTTTTGCTTTAATTTCTTGAGCATTTTTTAATGCGAGATCAAAATTATTGGTTATGTATCCTAGAAAAGTTAAAAAATGTTGAGAATGTAGGTAGTGGTACTCATAATAATATGAGCTTAAACCAATACCATTTTTTTTGAAGTAATTTTCATCTAATTTAATGGCATTTATATTTGCTTGAATTGCTTCTTGATACATTCCTCTATGCCAGTAAACATGATTCGGCATATGCGCAAAGTGTGCTAAATAATTATTATGATAATTAGGTAGTAATTTTGCAGCCATTAAAACATGTGGATCGTGGATATCTGATTCTTGCATATGAATGTAAGTGTGCAAGATACCTGGATGCAATTTAAATCTTCTATTTAAGAAAGACTTTTTCATTAATTCAATAGCTTCCTTTTTTAAATTTTCATTATTTTGTTGACTACAATGAAAGTTATCGTTGTTTGAAATTGGAAAGTAATAAATTGCATCTACTAATAAAGCTAGTGACTCAGAATTCCATTCAGGATCATTTTGAAAATTTCCATATAAAACTTTTAAAGCATCAATATAATTTTTTTGGAGAGAATTTAAATCCTCTTTTTCATTAGAGCTGAAAGATTTTTCTAAAGCTATAGTAAAAGCATAGAAGAAACTTTGTTTGTTTTTTATTAAATTTTTAGCATGTATTATTTCTGTTAAACCTAGATTTGAGAAGGACTTTCCAAGCTCAATTGCCTGCTGTTTTTTTGCTATTGCTAGGCCTAAGTAACAAGCTCCACAGTTCGGGTCAAACTGGAGAGCCATACGAAAGTTTTGTTCTGCTTGTGAGTAGGAATATGCATAGTAAAGTAGCATTCCTTCGTCAAACAAAATTTTAGCATGGGTATTTTTACTGATGCTTTTATAAGTCAGTCCAAATACTTGGGCAGAAAAAAGACAAAAAAGAATGACTAATAATCTTTTTAACATAGAATTTCTTTCATTTCTAAAATGTTATTTAAACTGCAGAGAGTACGATGAACTAAGGCTAAAGCTAAGAAAATCAAAATAATAGAGTTATTTTTAATGAAAAGGAAAAAAATTGTCAAGTTTTTAATATAATTAAATCGTTGTAAATATTTTATTAAATTAATTTTAATTCAGAAGAATATATAATTTATTTTAAATTTGAAATTATAAATATTTTATAAAAAACTTATAAATAATTAAATTATTCATAAATTGTAAAATTTTTAAAAAAAACATAAAAAAATAAATACAATTGAATAATAAACTTTTTAATAGGAAGATTAACATGATTTATTCTTTATTTATAAAAGTTAGTATGCTTTTAATTATTTTTTATAATGGCTATATTTTTGCGCAAATTATAGATGAAAATTATGAGCATTCTGCTTACCCAAAATATTTTAAACCAATCTATCGTGGAATTAACGTAACTGTGATAGATTCGGAGGTTAAGGAAAATCCGTATATTAATATCATAAAAAATATATATCATATAAATACAAATATACATTTTAATCAAAATGATATGGTAGAATATGAAAGAAGTGTGAATGACTATAATAATTCAAGAAAAATAAGAATTCATGGAACTGCAATATCTTCAATAATTGGATCAACATTTATTGATCAACACAGCAAACATATATTAGGACTTTTTCCTGGAATTCCAATTATAAATAGAGTTTCAATTCCTAATATAAATGCAAGTCAACCTTTTTTAGAGGCATTAAAAGCAGCTGTATTTTCAGGAAATGAAAAAATTATTAATATTTCAGGTGGATATCAAGGAAGTGACTATCAAGTTTGGCATGATTATATATCAAGTTTATCTGATAGAAATGATTTTTTAATTATTGCTTCTGTAGGAAATGATAACTTTAATATGGAAATGTTATCTGCTGATAAACTCATTTGGCCATCAGCTTATAAACCAACTAAAGTAAAGGCAAAAAATTCTGATCCCGTAATTAGAGTAGGTGCAATAAAATATTTAGAGAATCACACAGTAGAACGCTACACAAATGCATTAGGTGGAGGATCGCGTTATAGCCCTAAACGTGTGGACATAGCAGCTTTAGGACACAATGTACCTTTTCTTGATGAAAATGGGGAAATTTCATTTGCCAATGGAACTTCAATGTCTGCTGCAATTGTAAGTGGAGTTACGGCTATCATATGGAATTGTCAGCCGCATGCCACAGCTCAAGAAATAAAGAAAATTATAATAGAAACGGCAGACACATATGATAATCTTAAAGACTTTGTAAAAGACGGTCGTGTTTTAAACTCTATAAAAGCAATTAATAAAGGATGTACTTTTGAAGAAAGTAATATGGAGAATAGTCAAACACATTATGAAGAAAATACAGAAGAAATAACCGAATTAAATAATATTCATAAAAATGATTTAAAGAATATTCCTGTAAAATGGAAAATTAATATTTCAAATAATGGCTATAAAAATTATACATTAGCAAGCCATGAATCATTGAAATCTTATACAGAAAAATTTAGTGTAGTAAATAATGATCATGATCTGCAATTTTTTTTAACAGAATCAGGCCAAATTGTTACAACAGACGGTGAAAAAGATTCTATTCCATTATGTTTAACAGTATCAGCGGTTGAATCATCAGAATGGCAAAAAATTGGTTTTCTACCTTGTAGAAAATCCCTTAAAATATATCAGGAATGGGATTTAAGTGGTATACCTGAGAATGTTTATTCATATGAAAAATATGTCTTTTCTTCTTTGAAACTAAAAAATGCTGATATTTGTTTACGTATGAAAAATAGGTTTATACATTGGGGAGATTTATTTGTTTCTCACTGCGCCGATTATAATGATTCTAGTTATTTGCTATCACTAGAGTTTTTACAAACTAATCATGGTTTTTCTAAAATTAATTCAATTGATTATGAATATAAAAAATTAAAAGTTGGTACAAAAGAAGTAGGAAATTCATATTATAATTATGCTTTACTAAGAAATGAATCGCAATATGTTTTTAGATTTGATATTAGTACTTTTAGAATGCTAGGATTTAAAGAAGGAAAAAATTATGACTATAAAATGTACTGTTTAGTTAAAAATGATGACTCGTATTTTAAAAAACCATTAATTGATATGGTAGGAAAAAATTATAGCTACTTAAAAATATCAGAATGTAACGAAAATGTATATCCTAAAGAACAATTTTATCCAGTTTCAAATAAAACTAAAAAAGATACTTTTTACTTGTTTAGTTTACTTGAAGAAGATATACCTTTTACTTTAAATGATTTTATTTCAAGTTTAACAGAAAAAGAAAGAACAGATTTCAATAAAAATTTATGTGTAGGAAGTCACAAAGGATACTTGTGGCTAGGAGAGTGTGCTAATTATGTTATTGGAAGTTGGCATGAGCAAACTAGTTTTTCTTTTGCAGACTAGTATTAAAAAATATTTTCAAAACCCACTATAAATGCGGCCCATACTCCAATTAAAATATGAGAGATACTAACACCTATAAGTGAATTTTGTTTGGCATATAGCCATCCCCAAAATATGCCAGGAACAAATACGGATAACGCAAAACCTGCACTTATATGTGAATGTCCACCTGCAAAAAGAATATTTGACAAAATAATTGCTGACCATTTTGTTTTAAATTTTGATCCTGTTAAAAATTTTTGCAAGGCAGATTGAATTCCGCTTCTAACAATTAATTCTTGAATAGGGACAAAAACAATGTATCCAGAAAGAGCTGCAAAGTATACTTTCATATTTATATCCGCAGCTGATTTAAAAATTGCTGTTGGATCAAATAAAGGTATATTATTTAATCTTGGTATGAATAATATTAAACAAAATTTAATAGCTAAAATAATTATAAGAAAAGGAATTGTGTAAATGATAGATTCAAAAACAGATTTTTTCCAATGTTCAGTTGTTATTCCGAATGCTTTTAAAGGATAGCCACTTTTTAACATCATTGAAATAATAAAATAACAAAACATCGATAAAACAATTATTGTTACTAGAGTCGAATTTGACATATAATTTTTTAATTTTTGTAACATTTGCAAAGAGATTGCATACAGAGTTGTGATAGCTATGATATTAACTGCAAAATTACCTATAGCTAACCTTTCTTTTAATACTTCCACTGTAACTTCATTTGTATAACGCAAACGCTTTGATATTTTATCACCAAAATAAGATGTAAATTTTGCATAAATATCTAAATAATTACTATCAGTTTTAATTTTTTCTAAATCAAAGCAAATTAATTTTGAGTCTTCAACTGATTTAACACTTGCTGAACGGGCTGAGTTTTCAAACAAAGCCATTTCGCCAACAATTTCTCCACTATTTAATTTTGCTAGAGGATAATATCTATCTCCATTTTTTTTAATTATTTCAACTTCACCTTCAATGATAATATAAAATTTTTGCTCAATTTTTCCTTCATGAATAAAAATTTCTCCAGATTTTAGTTTTATTTCAAATGAAATTTCTTGGAGTCTTTCAATTTGATTATCCGTTAAATCAGTAAATAATGAAAATTTTCGGAGCTCATTGAACATGTAAATCCACTTTAAAGAATGATTAATGCAATTATAACTGATTCAAACTAATGAAAAAACATAATTTTTATTGCATTTTTGCTTTCGGAAATTGGAAAACAAATATTAGTGATATCTTTTTTCCATTGTCAATGTTATCTGCTAGGGGAGAAAAAGCGTTTTCAGCGTTTTTTAATTTATGCTTAAATTTTTTATAAAAACCATTAATTACATTTACTTATAGTGAGGATAGAATGAGTATTCAAGTTGTGCAAGTAAAAGTTGAAGATCAAATAACTGTGCAAAGGATATTACTTTCATTAAGCGATAAAACGGGTCTTTCAGAAATATGTAAAGCGTTTTCGAAGTTTAATTGTCAGTTGTATGCAACTACGTCTACCTATCGAGCTATTAAAGAAATGGGTTTTTCATGTCAACAAATTGAAAATATTACTGAATTTCCAGAAATTATTGGTGGAAGAGTGAAAACTTTACATCCGAAAATTTTTGGTGGGATTCTTGGACGTCCTAATTTAGAAAGTGATTTTGCTGATATGCAAAAGCACGGAATTTTACCCTTTGACGTTGTCATTTGTAATTTATATCCTTTTCAATCAGCACTTGAGAAAAACTCTTCTGAAGCAGAACTTATTGAAAATATAGATATTGGTGGAGTGAGTTTATTACGTGCTGCTGCTAAAAATCATTCTTCAGTATCTATACTTTGTGATGTGAGAGACTATGCACTTTTTATTCAAGAATTAGAAGAAAATTCAGGAAAAATATCTTATAATACAAGAAAAAAACTTGCTTTAAAAGCATTTAAAGAAACAGCTGCATATGATCAAACTATTGCAAGCGCACTTGAAAAGAAATTTGAATTAATAAATAATTTTGAAAATAAAAATGGACCAATTCGCGAAGCAAATTATCTGAGTATCAATCAAATACCAGATTCAGTGACTTTGTCTTTGAAAAAAGAAAAAACTTTGCGCTATGGAGAAAATCCGCACCAAATGGCAGCTTTGTATAGTTTTATTGATCTAAATGAAAATAAATATTCCTGTTTAACAAATATGGAATGCTTTCATGGTAAAGAACTTAGCTACAATAATGTTTTAGATATTGAGCATGCAATTCGTTTGGCTTATGAATTTAAAATGAAAAAAGCTGCGGTTATTTTAAAACATAATACACCTTGTGGCGTTGGAGTATCACATTCATCAATTTTTCAAGCATACTTAGATGCTTTTAATTCTGATCCAATTAGCCCTTTTGGTGGTATTGTTTGCTTAACTGATATTGTTACAGAAGAATTAGCAAATAAAATGAGCGAAATATTTTTGGAAGTAATTATTGCTCCAAACTTTACTAGTGATGCTTTAAATATTTTGCAAAAAAAGAAAAATATCCGTTTAGTTAAATTTAATTTTGATTTACCACTTGCAAATAAAACTATATTTACCCACGTACAAGGTGGTTTTTTAGCTCAAAGCTCTAATGAAACAGTTTTAGACTTCAATAATTTAACTTATCCAACTATTTTAAAACCCAACAAAGAAATTCTGGATTCATTAATTATCGGTATGACTGTTGTAAAACATGTTCGTTCAAATGCAATAGTGCTTGCAAATTCAAAGCAAACAATTTCTATTGCAGGAGGTTTTACCAATAGAGTAGATGCAGTAGAGCACTGTCTTAAGAAAACAAGATTAAGTTTAGAGGATGCAGTTCTAGCTAGCGATGCTTTTTTCCCATTTCCCGATAGTATCGATCTTATACAGAAAGCGGGTATCAAATATATTATCCAACCTGGAGGTAGTATCCAAGATCAAGAAGTTATAAAGGCTTGTGACCATTATGGAATAGCAATGGTTTTCACAGGTATTAGACACTTTAAGCATTAAAATAAAGAATTTAAATTTTAGAATAATATAATTGTCAAAAAAATTCTTTTCATTGATCTCATTTAAAAAAATTCCATTATACTTAAATTAATAATATTTTGTAAATGGAATTTATATGAAAAAAATCTTACTTGTTTTAGTATTTTTAGTTTGTCATTCTGCTTTTGCTGAATATAATTCAGTTAGTATTGCTTGGGATTATAATTGCCCTTGGATGTGTAATACTCCTTCAAAACCAGGCTTTTTATTTGAACTAGTAACAGAAATTTATCGTTTGAGTAATATTAAAATTCAGTTTCAAAAAAATTCGTGGCCATTAGCAAAATTAGAAGTTCAAGAAGGGCGAGTATTAGGCTTATTAAGTCCTTCAAAAGAGGAAGCTGTAGGATTTTATTTTCCAAAAAAACATTTAGCAAAAAGACATATGTGTTTTTTTGCAAATAAAAATTTGAATTGGAGTTATACTGATGAAAGATCTTTAGCAAATATTAAATTAGGAGTTTCTTACAGAAATAGTCATAATGAGCTAAATAAATATATTGAAAATAGCAGAGAAAATATAAAAAAAGTAAAATTTTTGAATGTAGAAGATATTTATGAAACAGGATTTAGTAATTTAAAAAGCAATCAATTTGATGTTTTATTAGTAGATCATTCCGCAGGAGATTATTTTTTAAAAAAAACAAATCAAGAACATGAATTTAAAAAAGTTGGATGTCTTGAACTTGAAAAAATATATTTAGCATTTTCTCCAAAGTTTCAAAATAAAAGTATTTATTTAGCAGGTTTATTAGATAAAAATATTGAAATTTTGAAAAAAAATAAATTTTTTGAAATATTAAAGAAAAAATATAGTATAGATGAATTTAACTTTGAAGAGTAACACAATGGAGATTTTATGAAATATTTAAAGCTAACTACAATTCTATATTTTTTGTATATGGGAAATTTTGCTTATTCTGAATCAATAAATGTGGCTTTTAATATTTGGTGTCCTTGGATGTGTGACAATCTTGACAAACCTGGACTAGTTATTGAGCTTGTTGAAAATGCATTTAAAAATGACGGAATAAATGTTGAGTTTCAAAAGACTTCTTGGAGTATTGGGATTGATGAAGTACGTGAAGGTAGGATTAATGGTATTTTAGCACCAGCAAAAGTGGAAGCTCCTGATTTCATTTTTAGTCACGAACCTGTAGCATATCAACAAATGTGCTTTTATGTTAAGAAATCATCTAAATGGACTTATAAAAATACTGATTCTTTAAAAGATATTAGAATTGCAACTATTCAAGGGGCAAATTATCCTGGAATGTCTGATTATTTAAATAAAAGTCATTCAGATAAAAAAGTAAAAATTAATCAAATTAGTGCTGAGGACGTTTTTAATGCAGGTTTTAAATTGCTGGGTAGTAATGACGTAGATACTTTTGTTGTAGACTCTATTACAGCAGATTATTTTTTAAGAACAAATTTTTATATTGATCAATATAAAAAAGTTGGCTGTTTAAAGGCAGAAAATTTGTACTTTGCCCTTAGCCCAAAGAATAAAGAGAAAAGCATTCGACTTATGAAAATATTTGATAATAGCTTTGAGACAATTAAATTGTCTGATAATTTTCAAAAGCTCTATGATAAATACGGAATTCAAAAATGGGAAATAAAAAATTAAAAATTATATTTTTAATTTTTTAATATAAAGAAGATTTAATAATAAAATAAATGATAAAGTGAGAAATGTATATTGAAAGGCTTCAATGTTATGTGAATTTTCTATAGAATAATTATTGTTTATATTGAATATATGAATAAGAAATGCATTAATACAAATGCAAAGAGTTAATGAAAATTGTTGATTTGTACTTTGTAAACTAGTAGCAGCACTTTTATCTTTATTTTCAATATTCAAATATCCTATTACCGCAGAGCATGAAATTTGAATAGTATAAAAAATTCCATAATTAATTCCTAATAAAATTAAATATATATGGTTAATATTTGAAATTAAATAAAAGGCAAATAAACAACAAGAAAGTAATATAGTATTGAATGTAAGAAGTTTTTTATATCCTATATTTTTTACAAGAAATGGGATAAAAGGTCTTATCAAAATAGCGCCAACAGCAATAGGGGCTGTATATAAACCTGAATACAATGGATTTAATTTAAAATATGTTTGGAGCATTATTGGAAGAACAAATGAAAGACCTCCTGCAGCAATTATTGAAGTTAATAACTGAAGATTTCCGATTAGAAAAGAATTAATTTTAAACAAATTTAAATTTAAAATAGGATGTTTTGTTTTTTTTGAATATGCTACATATAAAAATATGAAAATTATCCCAATAATTAATAAAGTCCATATAATTGTTTTTGAAATTAATTTTTCACTTAAATTTTCAGCACTAAATGCAACAAATGTTAAACCAAGTGCAATTAAAATAAAACCTTTTAAATCTAGTTTTTTCAATTGATTTGCTTTTTCGTTAGTAATAAATTTATAAGCCAATAAAAATTCAAAAACTCCTAAAGGGATATTGATAAAAAATATCCAATGCCAAGAATAGTAAGTTGTAATATAACCACCTAGTAAAGGACCTAAAACAGGTCCAATCAGTGCAAGAATAGAGATGTAACTCATTATCTTTAATAAATCTTGATTTGAAAAAGCTTGTAAAACGATAAGTCTTCCTATAGGTATCATTAAAGCACCACCAATGCCTTGAATAAAACGGAATAGTGCTAATTGAAATATGGACTGAGAGATTCCACAAAACAAAGAACTTAAAGTAAACAGAACAATAGCGCTGAGAAATATATTTTTAGTTCCATATTTATCGGCGAGCCAACCACTGATTGGGATAAAAATTGCAAGTGCCATTAAGTAACTAGTAATTGCTATTTTAATTGTCAATGCTGGAGCATTAAAACTTTGTGCAATTTGTGGAATAGAAGTATTAATTATTGTTGTATCTAAAAGTTCAATAAAAAAAGCCATCGCAACAATTACTATGATGGCAAAATTTTTAGAAAAAAATTGCATAGAATCCTTTCAAGTAAGAGAGAGTATACTATTAAGAAAATTTAGAATTAATTACAATATGATTTTAGTATTATTTAAATTTTATAAAATATGA
Source organism: Pigmentibacter ruber (assembly GCF_009792895.1). Lineage (NCBI taxonomy): Bacteria > Pseudomonadati > Bdellovibrionota > Oligoflexia > Silvanigrellales > Silvanigrellaceae > Pigmentibacter > Pigmentibacter ruber. Next base: position 205,208 of record NZ_WSSC01000004.1, on the reverse strand, counting down.
TAATATTTCAGTTAAATACTATTTGAAATTTCAATGTTTTTTATATACTATGTATTAAAATAATATTCAATGGGTCATTTAATGCTTACTAAAAATAATTTATTTAAAAAAATTTTTTTCATGCGCTTTAGATTTAAGTTAGTTCTAATTTTATTTAGTATTGTATCAACTATTTTTTCTTTATTTGTGCCATTCTATCAAAAAGAATTAATTGATTACCTTAATTTTAGCAAAGATTTTTTAATTAATTATCGTTACTTTGAATTTATATTTTATATTTTCTTTTTTTCCTCTATTTCACAAATATTTATTTATTTCACTAAGTATCTGGCTTTAAAAGAAGGCAGTTTTTTGCAGAATTGGCTTTCAAATTTTACTTATTCGAAGACTTTAAGAGTAAAGAGTGATGCTGACAATAAAATATCTGTTGGAGAATCCTTGTCTATTTATGCAACTGATATTCAAACATCTGTAGCTTTTATTGATGATGTTTTTCCTAATTTTATTTCTTACTTTATCCCAATCATACTTGCTCCATTTGCAATATACTTCATAACAGGTTTAAATCCTTTCATTATAGCATCAATTTTTACAGGTGTACTTTTTATTAATATTATTTTAGGTTTAAAACAAGGAAAATTATTTTTTAGAAATAAATTATATTCGGCATTAAGAATTGGAATTGTTTCTGAATGGATTTTAAATATTAGAATTATAAGAATGCTTGGATGGACTGAAGGAATTGAAAAAAAAATAAGAGAAAGTAGGGAATTAGAAACATCCAATAGAATTACAATGGTTAAAAATGCTGCAGCTATTAATTCAATTGGATATTCATCTCCTTTTTTAATTAATATTTTCAGTATTTACTTATTGTATAGAGTAGATCCAAATGGATTTACTGCGGGAAAAATTTTTAGTTTATTTTGGTTATTTAGTGTCCTTTTAACCAGACCAATGCGAATGATTCCAATAATGTTTGTTTCTATAACAGATTGTTTAACTTCAATGCGAAGAATTCAAAATTTTTGGGAACAAGAATTAGAAGAGTATGAAAATAAGCTTCCAAATTACCAATATACTAGTTTTTTCATAAGAATTAAAGATCTAAATTACATTAAAAATGAAAAAGTATTACTTGAAAATATTTCATTGGAAATAAAGTCAAACGAATTTATTGCAATTATTGGTGAATATGGTTCTGGTAAAAGTTTAATCATTCAAGCGTTATTAAACTTAATAAAAACAAACTACAAAGAGTTTACAATAAATAATCAATCTATAAATGAAATACCACTATCAGAATTAAGATCTTTCTTTAGCTATGTTCCTCAGGACTTTTTCGTAATAAATTCTAACTTGAGAGATAACGTTGCTTTTGAATATAACTATACATCAGGAGATGATGAAAAAGTAAATAATTGCTTAGAATTATCTCAGTTTAGGCATGAAAACGAACAGTTTTTACAAGGTTTAGAATCGAATATTGGGGAGAGAGGAATTAATTTATCAGGAGGTCAAAAACAAAGAATTTCTCTAGCAAGAGCATGTTATTCCGATAGACCAATAATTTTATTAGATGATTGTTTAAGCGCATTAGATATTAAAACTCAGGAAAAGATTATTGCTGAATTACTTAATGGTTATTGGAAAAATAAGCTTAGAATTTTAGTTACACATAAATTATCTGTTTTAAATAGTTGTGACAGAGTCATTTTTATAAAAAATGGTAAAATAATAGAAAATGGAAGCTTTCCAGATCTAGTAAAAAATTCTGCTGAAGTAAGAAACTTTGTCTCTAATGTTGTTTTACAGGATTAAATTATGATTATTGATAATAATATTGATGAAATTTCAAGTTCTAGTAATTTTTCAAATTCAGTATATAAAACATTATATTATTCTCTGAGAGAAAATATCAGTAAATTTATTTTCCTAATTATATTAGGTTTTATAGGAAGGGCTTGTTTATTAATAAATGCTAATATAATTGGAGAATGGGTTAATAAATTATGCACAAATAATTCAATTTGTAATACAAAAATTGATATTTTTAAAAATTTTACATTTGATCAATTTTTTTATCTTCTATTATTTTTATCAGTTAACGGATTTTTACTTAGTTTGTTTTTTCGATATAATATTTCAAAATTAGGTACATTATCTACATCTAAAATTTATGATGAAACAACATTTAGGGTCTCTCGTTTTCCAATCCAATTTTTTGATAAAAATCATTTCGGGAAAATTATTACTAGGTTTAGTAGTGATTATGCTTCTATAACAAGAATGTCAGGTGGACCTTTAGCAGAAGTTTTATCACTTATTTTTGATTTAATTTTGTTTTGCTTACTAATTTTATTCGCAAGCCCTTATTTTTTTCCAGTATTAATTTTTCTAATTACTTTAAACTTTTTTTTATATAGAAGAAATAAATTTTCAATTCGCAAAGAAAGAAGAAAACTAAATATATCTAGAGCACCAACAATTACGCATTTTTCAGAAACAATTCAAGGTGTAAAAGTAATTAAGGTTTATGGTAAAGAAGTTGTTTTTACAAATAAATTTAATGAGAAATTGAAAGATTTTATTATACAGAGACTTAGAACTATGAATTTAGTAAATATTTTTTCATTGAAAATGAGTATTCTAAATGTCTCTTTGTTTTTTGTAACAGGAACATTAGGTGCTTTTCTAATGAAATTTAATTATATTTCTTTAGGTTCCCTGATTGTTGTTCTTACTTTTATACTGATGACATCTTCAACAGTACAAGTTTTTTTTGAATGGCTAGCAGCTATAGAAGAAGCATTAACTGGGATTGAAAGGTTAGATAATTACTTAAAAATTGGATTAGAACCTGGTAATTCATTACCAAAAGAAGCTCAGTTTAATAATTTAAATAAAAATTATTCCCAAAGTCAGTTGAAAATTATTGAGAATCCTTTAGATGGTTTGAAAAATGCAAAATTGTCAGTAAAAAATTTAAGTTTAAAATATTTTGAAAATTCTCCAATCATTTTAAAAGATCTTACATTTGATGTTGAAGCTGGTGAAAAAGTAGGAATTATAGGGAAAACAGGAAGTGGTAAGTCATCTCTGATCAATGCAATTTTTTATTTATATCCATTCCTCGAGGGAAAAATTACAATAAATAACTATGAACCTCTTCTTAATGAAACTAATAATATTATGGGAAATGTCATTAGTCTGAAAAACTATCGCTCTGCTTTATCAATTATTTCACAAGAGCCTATTTTATTTTCGGGGACTCTAAGAGATAATTTAATTCTAGATAAAAATATATCTGATGACGAAATTTTTGAAGTAACAAAAAAATTAGGATTGAGAAAGGTATTCAGTAGTGGTAAAAAAATATTAGATACTGAAGTGAAGGAAAATGGAGGAAATTTTTCTTTAGGCGAAAGGCAATTGCTCTGTATGACGAGATGCCTTCTACAAAATAGACCAATTGTGCTTATGGATGAAGCTACAAGTTCTATTGATCCTTATTCTGAGGAGTTGTTAGTGAATGCTACAAATCATTTTTTACATGGCAAAACTCAAGTTATTGTCGCACATCAATTATCTACAATTGAAAAATGTGATCGCATTCTTTGGTTGGACTCAGGTAAAATCATGCAGTTTACTTCGCCAGATATAGTACTTAATGCATTTAAAAACTTTGAAGATACAAAATTTAATTAAGGAGAAATAATGAGTACTGAAAAGTGGGTTATTGGTACAGGTTTTTCAAGAGGTATTGGTTTTGAATTAGCTAAAATAATTAAAGATAATAATTATAAAATTATTCATTTGGGTAGAGGTCAGTGTGGATTTGAAGATCATTTTATTTGGTGGGATTTATTAAATCCAATAACAGATAGTCCAATTTTAGAACTTTCTAAAAATTTATATGGTAAACAAATAGCTGGTTTTATTTATGCCGCGGGGGTAATGCCAATTTTAGCTGTAAGTGAATCAAACAGAACTGAGAAACACCTATTTTGGCAGTCGCAAGCAGAATCCTTAAGAATAAATTATTTGTCTTGCGCTGAAATAATAGAGGACATTCTTCCTTTTATTATGAGTAAAAATGATACAGATGCACAAATAACACCATTTGTAGCGCATTTATCATCACTTGCGGCGATTGATCCTTTTCCTGGACTAGAATTGTATGGCGGTTCCAAAGCAGCTTGTTTATTTTATTTTAAGTGGCTTTCAAAACGTTTTGCGATGGATGAGCTTACTTGCTTATCCGTGCATCCAGGGACAGTTAATACTGACATGGTGAATAATATATTGCTAAATTCGCCTAATGATCTAAGTATAGTGAAGTTATATCAAAAGATGAAACAAAATAACGAATTTATTGAACCAGCTAAAGCTGCTGAAAAAATTTATAAGTTTTTATTTAATGATTCAGAACTAAGAAATAATTCGCATGGAAAACTATTTTTAGCTGATAAAGGTACAATTTTCGAGCAGAAGTAATTTTTATATTAAACCTACCTCTTGATAATTTAAATAAACAAATTATAATTGAATAAATAATAATTTTAAGGTTATAAAATTTACAATGAAAAAATGTTTGTTTATTTTATTTATTTTTTTATTTTGTTCTTGTTCAAAATTTTCTATAAATGACGATAAAATTCAAACTACTTCTGATGGTTCATACGTAATTGAATCTGGATTAAACGACACTGAATTGTTAAGTTATGGTAAAGAAGTAGTTTATCGCTTTAAAACGGTACCTAATATGATAGCAGTAAAATCTATTGATTTGGGAAAAAGTGATCATAATTTTATCTATTCAAATAATATCTACAAAATTCCAGAGCAGAATGAGAAAAATAGAGAGATTTTTGATAATTCTAACTCAAGTCAAAATTTGAACACTAATTGTTTGAACGCTTACTGTGAAGCAAATTTTGATAAAGCTTTATCTGAAATACAAACAAAGAATATTAATCTTAATTCTATTAAAATTGCCATTATAGATTCTGGAGTAATTCCTTCAACATATTTAATTCAAAATAATTTAGTCGATACTCTTAATTTAACAAAAGATGAAAATAAAAGTAATTGGGCTTCACATGCTACATATATATCCTCAATTTTTGCAGGTACATTAGATCAATCTGTAGTGAAAAATATATATGCAAAAAATGCTAAAATTTCTTCAATTAAAATTACTTTTTCCGATGATCCTGATGCAAATGCAAATAAAAATTATGGTTCAATGCAACTTGCTGTTGCAATGGATTTGGCAGTTTATTTAGGTGCAAAATTAATAAATTTGAGTTTGTCTTATACGGAAAAACCAGATGAAAATGTTGAACTAGCAGAAAAAATAGTGATATCACAAGCAGCAAAAAAAAATATCTTATTCCTTGTTGCTGCTGGTAATGAGTCATCAGATCTACAAAAAATTCCTGTTTATCCAGCTTCATATAAGTTAAATAATATAATAACTGTTGGCTCTCACTCATCTTATTTAAGTTTAGCTTCAAGCTCAAATTATGGTGATGATGTCGATATATCTGCACAGGCAAGTTTAATTGAATTAAATAATAAGAATGGAGAAGTAGATCTGGTTTCTGGCACTAGTTTTGCTGCACCACTTGTTGGTGCAGCACTTTCATTATATTTTGGAATTTTCCCAAATGCGAATATAAGTAGGGTTTTAACTGATTTATTTTCGAGCGCAAATAGTTTTTATTCAAGTTACTATGGTGTTAATAAAAAAACTCTTTATGGCCGTTTGGATGTTAAATCGTTTATAGATAATGGATTTAAAAATAATTAATTATGAATAAATGATTATAATAGCTGTTCATTGCAAAAATTTCTTATCAAATCTTCATCAATTAAATTAGAATCTAAAGATAATTTATCAGGAATACTCGTTAAAAAGGAATTAGAATCATTAATATCTACATAGTGGATGCCATTTGGTAGAAAATCTTTTGAATAATTTTGATTAACAGGTAGATTATTAAAATTTAGGAAATTAAGAGCTATCTTTTCATTATTATTTATTAAGTTGTAATTGTTATCTAGATTTTGGATAAAACCAAACCATGATTTATTGATTAATATTTGCCAGCTACTAAAATTACTATAACTTTTGAAATTATTTATATAAATATTATTAAATCTTGAATAAAATTTCGACATCCCTTCTTGACTATAAATTGCATTAAAACTATTCTCTTTTTTTGTTGGAAAAGGAATTGAAATTATTTGATTTTTTAATGTACTATTTGCTGGTAAACTTGAATCAATAATATTAAATGATCGAGTAGTATTTTGGTAAATATTTGACGATGCAATAAAATTATTATTGGATTTTAAGAATACATTTTTATGTAGTGAATATTTATTTGTATTTTTAGTGTTGGGATTTAATTGTAAAATAATTACTCTAGGCCAAGTGGATATATTGTAAGATATATTATTTTGAATATCAGTGAAAATTCCTTTAGCGCATTGAATAAATAATTCCCAAGTATTTTTTTTATCACTATCTATTGGGTATGTAAGACTTTGATATAAATTTCTAGAATAATAGTTCTTAACAAATAACTGAGTAGTGTATCTTTCTTTTTCAATTGTATTTCCATTATCATCAAGAAAGTAAAGTTCATCAATGTTGTTTTTTGTATTTATCTCAGAATTAAATTTGTAAAATATTCCATATTTATCGGTTTGTATATTTTTGTTTAGTGTATTCATTGGAGATGCTGAAAAGATAAAATTAGTATTTTCAATTGAATTTATAGTTTTATTAATTGTATCTTGATTTAAATATGGTGAAATTTGATATATGGTAGAGATAATTGAATTTTCATCATAACTGTTTTGCAGAGATGAATTTAATTTAACATAAAGTTTAACATCCCTTGAAAGATTTATATTATAGTTGCTAAAAATACTCTCTACACTTGAGAGAGAATCACTACTTTGATCTAATGGATCTCTTATAAGTTCAGTAGGATTTTGTTTGGCAGAAAAATCAATTTTACGAAATCCTGTTGGAGTTGATTCGTTATTACTAAATAGTTTTGATGAACATGCGCATAATAATATAGAACAAGTCAGAATCAAAAGTTTACTTAGCATAAGATCCTTCTTTTTTAAATAAAATAGAATGGATCTTCATTATAATAAATTATTCAAGTTTAACAAGATGATAGTCTTTTTTACCTTTTCGAAGAATAATGGCATTTTGTTCTGTTGCAAAATCATTTTCTTGCAATTTATAATTATAGTCAGTCATTTTGTTTCCATTAAACGTTAGTCCGTTTCCTTGCACTAATTTTCTTGCTTCGCCTCGACTACTAGAAAATCCGCATTTTATCAAGACTGTTAAAATGTCTATTCCTGCATCTATATCTTGTTTTGAAATACTTAATGAAGGAGCATTGGAAAGATCTCCTACTTTGCCAGCAAATAAAACTTTTGAAGCCTCTACGGCTTTTAAAGCCTCTTCTTCTCCATGTACAATTTTGGTAATTTCAAATGCCATAACTTCTTTAACTTGATTTATATTTTCGTTCGTTAAAATTTCTTGAATTTCTTCGAGTGTTTTTAATGTAAATACTTTAAACATTTTATGAATATCAGCATCGTGAACGTTTCTAAAAAATTGATAGAATTCATAGGGGGAAAATAAATTGGGATCTAGCCACACAGCATTGCCTGCGGTTTTTCCAAATTTTTTTCCATCACTTGCTACTAGTAGTGGAGTAGTTACGGCAAATGCTTTTCCTGAAACAACTCTGCGAATGAGATCCGCACCACCTAAAATATTAGACCATTGATCATCACCACCAAACTGCATAATACAATTAAAGTTTTTATAAAGGTGGAGAAAATCAAAAGACTGAAGAATTTGATAACCTAATTCCATAAATGTCAAACCGCCATCTTCAAAGCGACTTCTATTTACTTCTGCTGATAAAAGTCTTGCAACAGTAAAATGGCGACCTATATCTCTTGAAAAATCAATCCAACTCATTTGACCAATCCAGTCAATGTTGTTTACAAAAATAGGTGGATTAGGAACATCAAAACGAAAGTATCTGTTTACTAATATTTTGAAATTTTCAATATATGTAGCAATTTGATCTTTAGTATTCATAGGACGCATTTCTGTTCTGCCAGTTGGATCTCCTATTAAACCAGTTGCTCCTCCAAAGAGAACAATAGGTTGTAAACCAGCATCTTGTGCACGTCTAAGCATCATAAGAGCAGCTAAATTTCCAACATGGAGACTTGCAGCTGTTGGATCAAACCCACAATAGACGGAATAACGAACACCTTTTTCGTTTTGATTCCCTTTTTCAAAAATTTGTTCTAGTTCTTCTTCATGACTTATTTGGGCGATAAGCCCCCGTTTACGGAGGTTGGTAATAAATGAATTTTTTGTGGTCATAAAAATAATCTGCCTTTCAAGTTGAAAGCATCCCATGGAGCTCAATTATGTCTTTTAAACTAAAGAAAATATTTTTTGTCCAGTTTTGTTTATCAATTCTAGGGATTTCTAATCAAGCATTACCTGCAGAAATAAGGCCATCTTCAGTGCTTACCTTGCCATCTTCTTATTTAGCAGCTGGCAGTGGAGCAGGTGCATCAGCTCCAGGAGATGCCTCTATGCTCGATGCAAATCCAGCTATTTTACCTGCTTTAAAGAAACAATATTCTGTGTTTGGAAGTGGATCTTGGCAAAATAAATTGGATTTAGTTGAAGCAGGAGTATTTGATTCTACTACTACCCCTATTGCTATGGCTATTCGCGCGCGAGAAACTATTCCCACTGATACTTTAACTCGTGATAGAAGCTTTACTGCTGCAGCAGGTTACCAACTTCCTTTTCTAACTAATTTAAGTTTGGGTTTATCTTTTGAATATCAGCAGTTAAGTTTAACAGATAGATGGGCATGGCAAAATGAAAACTATCGTCTTGGTGTAGGTGCTTTTTATCAAGTAAATACTCCTTGGAAAAATCCTATATTTTTAGGAGTCGGAACAAGAGGATTATTTGATAAATATAATTCAAATATAACTAATGTAGGAATATCAACATACGCTTTTGATAATTACTTTACCTTTAATGTAGATACTTTAATTGATTCAAAAAGTGGTTTTCAAAGTTTAATAACTGGAATAAACATATTAATTCAGACTTATTTTGAACTCAGAGGTAGTATTGGTTACAATCCTAAACAGGACAGAATATTTTGGGGCTCAGGAATTTTTTTCAAAGGACCAGTGCTTCACCTCTATTATACGCTTGTCAAGATAGATTCCGATGATACAACACTCAGGCAGACAGCGGGATTAGAACTCGCTTTTTCAATTTAATTTTTCAATAAATTCGTTCCATTTGGAGGAAAAATGGCAATTACTGATGGCCCTAATTCTCTTTTTATCTCTTCGCAGTCAAAATCTGCCTCACGGGTCGGACATGACATTTTAGCGTACTGTAATCGTTGCAAGATGAATTTAACTCATACTATTGTAACTATTGAAGCTAATAACAAACCTGGCAGAGTGCAATGCAATACTTGCAAGTCAGAAAAACAATATCGTCCACCAAAATCAGAAGCTGCTTTAGATAAAGGAGGTAAAAGAGAGATGGAACGAGATGAAGAACAAGATTTAGATCTAGATGCGGGGGCAAAACTCTTAGCTGGTGAAGATGCTTTAGGCAAAAAAAAGGCAAAATCAAAGGCGAAGTCTAGAAAAAAAGAGGATGGAGAAGGAAGGGTATCCAAAGGTACAAATCAATTACCATTAAGTATGCAGTCAGGAACTTCTGAAGACATAGCTAACTATGAAGCTCGTTTAAGCGCACAAAAAAATAATTTGAATCAAGCTAAAGAATATAAAGCTTCTGTACGATTCAAACCAGGTGAAATTTTAAATCACAAATCATTTGGAATAGGCTTTGTGGTTGCTGAAAGTGGATTAAATAAAATTGAAGTTTTATTTCCGCAAGGTAGAAAACTACTGGCTACTGGTCTAGGTTAATAGTTGTTTCTGTTTGATTAACATTTCCTATTGGCATCCTCATTTGTGATTTTGTATTGAAAGAAGAGGTGTTCAAGGTGGATCATTCTGATCTCTTTAAAAAGTTTGGATTAAATCCACCAGAGCCATTCAGTACAGAATTATCCATTCATGTTGGTGAATCACATAATGAAATCCGTCTGATAATTAAACATCATTTAAATAAATTAGGATTTAATAATGTAAGAGCTGATAGGGATGGTCATGCATCTTTAGCTGAACTTAAAGTTAAACCTGCCCATATTGCATTAGAAGGTGATGATTTAGATGTTGTCACAGGCTACGATATGTTAAAAGAATTGATGGAAGATCCTAATGTTTCACGTCCCCCTTTTATTTTAATGTCAAAACCTTTAAACAAGGCAGAACTTATGTTTGCCTTGGAAATGGGGATGGATGACATTTTAGTCCGCCCTATATCCCAAGGGGATTTGTTACCCAAAATAAGAAATGCTTATAATGTATTTAACAATCCTAAAAATCCAGAAAGAGTTTATGAACTCGCTAAAGCAAAATTAAGAGCTGAAGATTATCCTCAGGCATTTCAAATTTACTCGGAACTGACAAAAGTATCAGAAAAAGCGGCTAGACCTTATATTGGCATGGCAAGGGTGCAAATTAAGCAAAATAGTTTAGAAGAAGCGTTAGGTTATGTGAATAAAGGAATTGAAAAAAATGAAAACTATATTCACGCCTATGTTGTACGAGCTGATATTTATACAGCTATGAAACAAGACGAAAAAGCACTTGAAGATTTAAAAAAAGCTCTAGAACTAAGCCCAATGAACATTATTCGTTATGAAGGTTGTACTGAATCATTACTTAAGCAAAATAAAATTGATGAGTGTTTAAGTATACTAAATATTGGTGCAAGTGCAGGATTAAAACATCCTTATATTATTGAAAGATTGGGCTATTGTTACTTTTTGAAAAAAGATTATGTCAATGCTTTAAAGCTATTAAAAGAGGCCGTGCGGATAGATCCAGAAAATGTGAGTTACGCCAATTCTTTAGCTATTTGTTATCGAGATTCAAAAGATTTTGAAAAAGCAGTGTTAACTTATAATCAGATTTTAAAGAAACAACCCGATAATCATCTTGTCTTGTTTAACAAGGCTGTAACACTTATTTTTTGGGATAAAAAGGACGAAGCTATTAAAATACTGCGGCGTATTTTAAAGATAGATCCTAACTACAATAAAGCTAAAGAGAAACTAAGTGAGTTAGGTGCGTCGATAGAAGGTTAGAATATTGGAGAGAAGCTAATGGAAAAAGAATTATCATTTGCAAAAGCGCAGACTCCTGAACAAATGTTGATGCAGCTTCTTTTTCATTTCTCAATTTTGATGGAATATCAACTTATAGATTTACAATCAAATGTACGTTCTTTTGTCGAAGCAATGTCTGAAGCAATTCAAAAAATGGACAATTTAGTAGTCGAAGAAGGACAGCAAGCAAACGAAATTTATGAGAATTTATTTAGTAAAGCAGAATCTGAAGCTCAAGCTTTAAATCAAAGAGCTAATTTTAGAGCCGATGATATTTTTGCTGAGGCAAGTGGACAAGATAAAGCAGCTAATCAAGCACAAACACAAAGTACAAAAACTTCCACAACTGATTCTAATGCTTTTGATAAGATTTGGTCTGAAATTTCTAAACGAATAGAAAGTGTTTCTAGATTAGAAGAGCGCTTAAGACCTCAAGTCTATACCATGATTCAATCACTAAATTTTGAAGATATTCAAACTCAAAGAATAGAGCATGCTTTAAATGCACAAAAAAAGCTAAATGAAGGTATGATTAAGTTTTTGAAAAAAGGCATTCAGAATTGTGATTTAAAAGAAGTTTTAGATTTTGCAAATAATTTAGTTAAAGAAACGAAGGCTTCTTATACCATGGTAGATGAAAGAAAAGTATTTGAACAAGTATTTTATGAAGAAAAGAATAAATAAATTAAGGTGTATAAATTACTTTTTTATTTTCTTTTAGATAATTTACTTCGACACTTTCTTTCGGAATATTCTTATAATTAATTTTTGAAAAGTTTGCAGTAACTATTATTTCATTCCCATATTTAGCTTGCTGGACAAATTTATCATTAGTTAGAAATTCAAAATTTGTTAAAGGTAATTCAGCTATTTTATGATGGTAAATTTGAAAAAAATCAGAATATTTTTTTAAATCTATTTTATTTTCTTTAATTAGTTTTAAATCCAAAGACCACATAGAAGGTATTCCATACAGAATTTCAAATAATGTTCTTTTAGTTTTTAAATTGCTAAATTTAGTGATTGGAATTTCCCATCTATCAGTGCTAATAATGGCATCATGGTAGACATATTGAAAGAGTGGAATTCGATATAAAGGATTATATTTAGTATTTTCATAATCTTCTGGGGCTTTAATTGTTTTGAAAAAGAATTCTGGTCTTTCAGTTGGATACCAACGCCCATAAATTTTTTGTTGTCTGCTTAATTGCCAGTGTGGAGAATTAAATACAGAAAAATTTCCATGCGCAAAGGCTAGACTAGGTATTGCCCAATAAACAGCAGTTTCTGACCCAAGTACTAATTTTTCATTTTTAGAAATATAGTTTAAGCGTTTAATTCTATTTTCCATATCTTTTTTTGCGTTCATTGGATGGAGCGGTGAATAATCATCATGCAATAATCCTGTTGCATCTACATCTAAAAAGTAACTATTAATTCCTGTTTCTTTAAAATTTTTTAATCTTAAATACAAATCTCTATTTTCAGGTTTTTGCTTCGCAAAATATTCAGAACTTGCTTCGTATCCACGGTTTTGAAAACCAGGTTTGCGTTTGCCTCCCTCTTCAATAATAGCAGCAATTGGCCAGGCATTTGGAAAAATAGAAAGTTGTGTATCTGCAGTTTTAGGATTTTGAATATTTTCCCAAGTATCGTAAGGTCCAACTAAATATCCATAATTTTTTGCAGACTGAATAAATTTTTTAGTTACTTTATATTTCTCGTGATTATTTTGATCATAGCCGAGCCACAATGAATGAATACCTAAATCTTTTAATAATTTTAAGGATTCTTCAGTTCTGCCGGTTCCCCAAAGATAAGCATGAAAAGCTCCATATAGTTTGGTTATTTCTTTATTATGCGATGCTTTTTGTTTTAAAGTAATGAGTTCGTTTTTTTGTGACAATAAATTTCTAAAATGTTTTCCTGGAGCCAAAAAATCTTGTTTAGGATCTACTGTAATTTTAATAACATATGGTGATAAATTATCTTTTTGCCTAAATTGATGTTCCTGTTGAATATAAATACTATCTGAATTTTTATTAAATTTTAAAGTATTATTTAACGAACTATCAGATATATACGTTACGGTATTATAATCAGTTATATTAGCAAATAAGGGCAATGTAAGCTGTTCTTTCATTGAATATTCATAGGCATCATATTTGTCAATTTTGGCAATCCAAAATGGATCTTGAGTTGGGATAAGTAAACCTTCTCCATCTGGTATAACTAATTCTTCAGAATTATTTGTATCAGAAGTGGTTGAAGTTAAAGTACTTGGCCATTCAAAAATCTGTGGAATTTTAGAAGTAAATTTAAACACTAAAAAATTATTTTCTTTTTTTACTTCAACTGAAATATTTTTGTCAGGATACTCCCAGCTATAAATATTTGAACTTTTTTTTAAATTTTTAAAATCACTTAATAAGTGAGAAATTGGAGAAGCTATAGAAAGAGAATTTTGCTCAATTTTTCCCACTACTTCTAAACTTTTTAAATTAATTTCAGCACTCCAGTTGTCTAATTGGATTTCAACAACATTTGTATCAGCAAATGCATTTATATTATTAATATTTAGACAGATAAAAAAAAAGAGAGATTTTTTAGAAAAAAACTTCATATTAACCCTAGAATATTGATGATTTATAACTTCCCATGCAGGACTCCTACTGTTTGAAAACCCCCTCCAGCAGCAATCCAAATGTCTAGGTACTTTATTCTTGCACTATCTTTATTGCAAGTTTCTGTTTCTTTTTTTGTTAAATTTACTAAATCTAAATACTCTTCTTCACTTATTTGTTCTAACCATGAGTTACTTAAAGAAGAAGAGCCTGAATCAAAAATTTCGATTAATTCATTTGCATAAATAGTTTGAAATATTATTCCATTTTCTTTTATTTTATAGGAAAAAATGTTTGATTTTTGACATATTTTACTAAAATAATTAACTAATTCTTTTTTACAAATATAATTTTTTTCATAAGATAAAATATTTTTTAAAAACAACACACGGCATCGTAGGATAGGTAAGGAAGCGCAAACTGTATTACCAATATCAGCCATAAGAATAGTTATTTTGTCTGATAATTGGGGATTAATTTTTTGCTTAACGTCTTTCAAAATATTTTTATTAGCTTGGTGAATGAAAATAGTACAAGGAACTGTCTCATCATATTTATTATTCATTTCTAACAACATTTTTGTTCTTTGTTCCCAACAGCTTTCAATTGCTTTTATTAATGATTTCACAATAATTGAAAATGTTTCTTTGGGTTGATTTAAAAAAAGCTTATTATTGTTTATGTTTTCAAGAGTAGTTGGTTGGCGAGATCCTCCAACCGGAATTGTTATATTGTTGATAATTTTTGAATTTGATTCTTGATAAGCGAAACAAAAAAAATCTTTATTTTTCTTAGGCAAATTTTGCCTTAAAACAATTCCTGCGGCTCCATCTCCAAATAAAGAACGTGTTCTAAGATCATTTTGGAGAAGACCCTTATTTTTTACTTCGCTTGCTGCAAGTAAAACAGCTTGAGAAGTCGTCTGAGTAATACCAAGTGAACTTCTAAGGGCTGAAAGATAGCTACTACATGAGCTAGCAACATCAAAACAATGGACGTAGGGATGTAAATTTAAACCCGAATGAATAAAATGTGCTGTTGCAGGTGAGGGGCAATCACCCGAGGTGGTTGCGACAACTATAGAGGCAAGATTATTTAAGTCAATACTTGAATGTAAAACAGCTTGGATGACAAGATCACTGCAAGCTTGTTCGGGTAAAGCATATCTTCTTTGGATAATTCCGGTATGTTTTTGGATAGAAGATGCGACATCGGAAACTGTTTTACCAGTGGTTTGAAAATCTTTCGCAATATTTGCATTTGATTGCAATACGGCAGGCAAATGACAAAAGCTACTCACAATATCTGTATAAATAGTAAAATTTTCTTTTGAAACAGTCATTGCTTCCCTTTAATAAATACCGTGAACTCAGTTTTTATTCATTTAAATAAAAAATATCTTAGGAAAAAAGATTTCCTAATCTGTATGCACTTTACATAAATTATCAATAATTGTAAGACTTATTGGTTCTTTTATAAGTGATAAATTTGAGGAGAAGTGAATGCAACAGATATCAGAATCTTTTGAAAACCAACCCCTATCTACAGCTTGTCATACTGAAAATATCGATTGTGGGATTTCAGAAGATTACGATGAAGAAATTTATCAGAAAGCTATGAATTATTACCACTTGCCCTTTTTGCAGCTGATTCAAGAAGCAGCAGGTGTGCACAAAGAAAACTGGCCTGAGGCGGATATTCAAAGAAGCGCTCTTCTATCTATAAAAACCGGTTCATGCCCTGAAGACTGTTCCTACTGTCCACAAAGTGCACGTTATGAAACTGATATAAAAAAACATCCTTTGATGGAAGTTGAAGATATTGTAGAAAAAGCCAAAGCTGCAAAAGAAAATGGGGCTCAACGATTTTGTATGGGTGCGGCATGGCGTAAACCACCACGTGGCGAACAATTTGATCGTGTATTAGAGGCCATACGACAAGTAAAAGCTCTTGGTATGGAGTCTTGTGTTACCCTTGGACTTTTAGACGAAGAGCAGGCAAGTAAATTAAAGCAAGCGGGCTTAGATTATTACAATCATAATGTTGATACATCTAAGGATTATTATTCAAAAGTCATTACAACTAGAAAGTTTAAAGATAGAGTAAAAACTCTAAGAAATGTTAGAAATCAGAATATCAATATTTGTTGTGGTGGTATTTTAGGGATGGGAGAATCAGCTTCAGATAGAATGAAGTTAATAGCTTTTTTAGCTACAATGTCTCCTCAGCCTGAGAGTGTGCCAATAAACTTTTTAGTTAAATTTGATGGAACTCCGCTAGAAAAAATGGAAGACATAGATATTTTACATTTTGTTAGAACAATTGCAGTTGCCCGTCTATTGCTACCTAAATCGCGAATTCGCTTGTCAGCTGGTAGAATGGATATGAGCAGAGAAGCTCAAATTTTATGTTTAACCGCTGGAGCTAATTCTATTTTTTCTGGAGAAGTGCTATTAACGTCACCATTACCAGGCTACACATTTGATAATCAATTAATTGATGATATGACTAAACCACTAACAGTTTGTAATAAAGAAATGGTTCATGTCCTTTAATTATCTCAATGAATTATGGGAAAAATCACAAAAGAAAATAAAACTGGAAGGAAATTATCGTGAAATAAATTCCTTCCAGGAATTAGTAAAAAATAAAAAAAACTTTATAGATTTTTCCTCAAATGATTATTTAAATCTTCGAAGCAACAAAAATATTATTGAAGCTGGGTATATAAATGCTTTAACAAATGGTGCTGGTTCTGGTAGTTCAAGATTAGTTTTGGAACTTGATAAAAATATTTCAAAGTTAGAAAATTATTTTTCAGAAAAAACCGACTTTCGTTATTCAATTTTTTTTCCTAGTGGCTTTATAGCTAATGCTGCATTATTTGATGCTCTATCCTTGTTTCAATGGGAAGAACAAGAAAAACCAAACATCCATTATTATATAGATCATCGTTGTCATTCAAGTTTATTTTATGGATTAAAAAATGCAAATGTTTACTTTGATTTTTTCCGTCATAATGACTATTTGCATTTAGAAAATAAACTGTCTCATTCCAAAGCGACTGTTAAAATAATTGTTGTAGAGTCGTTATATTCTGTGGATGGAGATTTTTCCGATCCTGTTGCATTGTTTGAATTGTGTAAGAAACACAATTTATTAATTATCATTGATGAAACTCATACCATTGGTATTTACGGAAAGAGTAGAACTTGGCTACAAGCATATCCATATTTAAAACCTTATATACTTGCTTCTATGTCTGGCTGTGGAAAAGCAGTTGGTGTTGCTGGTGGTTTTCTAGCTACAGATCATCAGCAATTAAAAGAACGTATGATTCAAAAATCTAGACATTTAATCTACTCTACTGCTGTCTCTCCTTTTGTTACAGGAGCGGTTTTGCAATCTTTAGAAATTATTTTTTCTTCTGAGGGAGAAAAATTAATAACTAAATTACAAGAAAATATTTCCTATTTAAGAGATAAAATTATAGAATTTTCTGATACTGAGACTGAATTCAACTTTAGCTTGTTTGATTTCAATAAACAAAAATCAAATATATTTCCTCTTGTTTATAAAAATCATTTACAAATTAAACAAAAAGAAAAGTTTTTTATTGAAAATGGATTGATTTTAAAAGCTTTACGTCCTCCAACAGTTCCTAAAGGCACGTCTCGTTTTCGAATTATTTTAAAAGCTAGTCATTCAAAAGAAGATTTAGATACTTTGATCGATTATTTGAAAAAATAAATTTAAGAATATAGGAATAAAAATATGTTAACAAAATTTCCAGCTTATTATGTCATGGCAGCAAATACTGATGTTGGTAAAACTATTTTTTCCTGTGGTATTACCATGACAGCGGTGAAGAATGCACTTCGGTTACTGTATATTAAACCAATTCAAACAGGTTTTCCGCTAGATTCCGATTCTTCTTTTATCAAAATATATAATCCATCTGATTTAGTTTCAACAAAAACTATTTTCTCGCTTTCAAATCCCGTATCCCCACATCGAGCAATATTTGAAAATAGTAATGATAATCCTGATCAATGTATTTTAGATGAAAAAATGTTGAGCATACTAGAAGAAGAATTAAAAAATAATGATTCTCAATTTATTTTGATCGAAGGTGCAGGTGGAGTCGCTTCACCAACGATACAAGGGCAATTACAATGTGATGTATATAGGAGTTTAAGACTTCCCATTATCTTTGTAGCAGATAGTAAACTTGGAGGAATATCCTGTACAATTAGTTCAATTGCTTTGTTAGAAACAAAAGGATATGAAATTGCATGTGTATTATTATTTGATGGTAAAGACGAAAATGCTGTGTTTTTAAAAAAACATTACAAAAATAAATTTCCTGTTTTTTCATTTAAAAATCTTACTGAAAATAAAGAAAATAAGACAGAAAAAATTGGAAAAAAAGAACTTGAAAATTGGTTTAAAACGAATGATGAAATTTTTTCAAATGTATTTCAGCATTTAACGAGTTATCATTTAACTAAAATAGAAGTTATTGAAGATTATATTGAAACAGCGAAAGAGCATATTTGGTGGCCTTTTACTCAACATGGATTTAATATTGAACCTAAGGTTATAGATAGTGCTTATAAGGACAATATTACTTACGTTAATTTAAATAAATTGCGCGATCAAAATATACTTACGCATTGTAATTATGATGCAAATGCAAGTTGGTGGACACAAGGAATTGGTCATGCTTCTTTTCGCTTAGCGCATGCAGCTGCTATGGCTGCTGCAAGATACGGACATGTTATGTTTCCTGGCAATATTCATGAACCAGCAGTTAAATTGACACAGAAATTAATTAATACTGTGGGAAAAGGTTGGGCAAAGCGAGTTTTCTTTTCTGATAACGGTTCAACAGCTGTAGAAGTTGCTATAAAAATTGCTTTCAGAAAGAAATTTGGTGTTCCAAATCAAAATGAAAAAATAAAAAATATTTTAGTTTTAGGATTAAAAGATACTTATCATGGTGATACACATGCAACAATGAATGCAACTAATCCAAACTCTTTTAAATTTAATGACTATTGGTATGAGCCAAAGGGGTACTGGCTATCATATCCATCAGTATTTATGAAAAATAAAAAGTATTTTGTTTCTTTACCTGATGAATTTAATTCTGATAAGCTGTTTGAATTAAACATAAGTAATTTAAATGAAATTTTTGATAAAAATAGAGATAATGTCATTCTAAATGAAATTTATCAGAACTATATAGACAGACAAATGTATGTATTAGAAGATTCATCATTCACAGTAGGTGCTTTATTATTAGAACCTATTTTGCAAGGTGCTGGGGGTATGAAATTAATAGATCCTTTATTTCAAAGGTTATTAATTCAGGAATGTAAGAAAAGAAAAATTCCGGTTATATTTGATGAAGTTTTTACTGGCTTTTGGCGATTAGGAAAAATATCAGCTGCACATTTGATGGATGAAAAACCAGATATTGCATGTTATGCAAAACTTTTAACAGGTGGGTTGCTACCTTTATCTGTAACGCTAACAACTGAAGAATGTTTTGAGAGTTTTTTGGGAGATAGTTTATCAACCGCGTTATTACATGGGCATTCGTATACTGCTCATCCTATAGGTTGTTTTGTTGCCGCTGAAGCAATAGAAGAAATGTTTAACTCTTCGCATTTTTGTAGTGATAATAATTGTTTGGAAATACCTTGGGATTTTGAATTAATCGAAAAATTTTCTGAATTACAAAATATTAGCAAAGTATTTGCTCTAGGAAGCGTTTTTGTGTTTGAATTGCAAGATGAGCATTCAGACTACACATCAACACGTTCAAAAGTTTTAGTAGATAAACTAAAAGAAGAAAATATTGATGTAAGATGTTTAGGAAATATTGTGTATTTATTTGCTGGATTTAATACTAAAAAAGAATATTTGAAAGTAGTATTATCTAAAATATACGATAATTTAAAACTAGAATGTCATTTATAAAATATTAGTTAAATCTTTTACAAACTATTTTTTTATAATGTGCTTTTCAAGAAGACCAGGGATAAAATAATAGCACGGTATAAAAGCAAAAATAATAAAAGATATAATTGGATAGAAGTATCCAATTATGATTGAAGAAAAATATAGTAATGGACTAATAAATCCTTTTTTAAAGCTTTTTAAAAGAATCTCTTCAGGAATTGTTTGATAAACTAATTTTGATTTAAATAAACAATACCATTTCATAATAGTAAAACTAATACTAGTAAAGACTCCGGTTGCAGCATAGATTAATATAGAAGAGAACTCTTGGGGATATTCGCCAATTAAAGATGTTGGAAAAGGAATAAATGAAAGAAATAGTAAAAATAAAGAGTTTAGCCAAAGCAAACCTCGATCTGTTTTTTCTATAATGTGTAAAAGTTGATGATGTGATACCCACCAGACAGTTATAGTAATAAAACTAATTAAGTAGCTTATCCCTTTGGGTATTAATGATAACAGAACTGGAGTCAAATCATTAGGGTTAACATGATTATTAGGTAAATGAATTTCTAAAACTAATACAGTGATTATTACCGCTATAACACCATCGCTAAAAGCTTCTAAACGAGCTTTCGACATGTTACCCACTTGAATTGCATTTTTAAGTAAGTTCATTTTTATAAATCCTATAAATTATTTCTATAGTAATATATTTTTGATGAACTCAAAAGAGGAAGTAATTAAATTATGACTTATTTACTAAATATAGGATATAGTTAAAGTAATAAAAAGATATATTTAAAAACTTATTGATTTTTTTTGATTACTGATAATATGACTCCAAAATGCAATCCCATTTTTTGAAGCAAATTTTGATCCCTGATTTGTTAAAATAATAATTCCAACCTCTTTAGATGGTATAAATCCTATAAAAGAAGTAATTCCATTTATAAAACCTGGATGATAAACTAGTGTGTTATCTGGATTGGTTTTAATATTTAATATTCTCCATCCTAATGCATATGATGATTCAATATTTTCTTTTTTTGCGGGCCATTGTACATTCCATTTTTTTGCATCATTATTTGCAATAACAGGAGTAAACATACTTTTTGCAATTCTTGGTGATAGAATGTTAGGTTTGTAGCCAAAAGCTAATTTATAAAATTCTATCATCCCATTTAATGAAGCAAATACTCCTGCAGATGCAGGTACCGTTTTAGGATAATAGGGTGGATAAGGTAGCTGCTTAAATAAGATTTTTCCTTTTACATTTTGTTTTAAGTGAGGATAAGCAAGATCTTCATTAGTTTTATTTACTTGTAGTCTAATTTCCTTCGTCTGTAAGGACTTATTTAAGTTTTTCATGACTTCATTATAGTTTAAATCATACAAGTTAAGCGCTTCTTCAACTAAACTAAAAGTAGCATTACTGTAACGATAGCAATTAAAAGGCTCGCAATCTACAGGATGATTTTTTAAAGTATTTAATAATTTATCACGACTAAATCCGCGTTCAATTTCTCTATCACCTGAGAATTGATAGCCAGTAGTATGGCTCAATATATTAGAAAATTGGATAGGATTTTTTATATAAGGTAACTCAAAAGGTTCATTTAAATTTATTTTTCCTTTTTGAGCCATTAACGCTAATGCTGTAGCAGTTATTGGTTTTGATACAGATGCAAGCGGGAATAATGTTTTTGAAGTAATTGGGTATTTTTTGCCCTTTTTATAACCATGTATAGACTTATATATAACTTGATCTTTATATAAAATTGCAAGGACAAAGCCTTGTTGATCTTTTTTTTCTTTTTCAATAATTTGTGTAAAATTTTTAACTTTACTTATTATTTCTTTCTTATTTTCAATATTTGAGTATGCCTTGTTATTAAGACTTAAAGAAAAAAGAAGAGAATAAAAACCTAAAACAATTCTTCCCATAACTCACCAAAATTGTTACATTAAATTTTAAAGAAGTGTATTTCTCAGAATAAAAATCTAAGAGGATACATATTTGTATTTATATAAGTTATGAGTCAAGTTGTCTTTTATAACTATATGATATTAAAGATATTAATTTTTATTACCCAATAGAGTCGTGAACACTAGTCAAAGTAACAGTGAGTATATTTCGAACGAATTACAGACTCTACAATGTAACAGAAATCATAATTCACTACTCATACCAAGCGACAGTATTAGTGTAGACCAATCAACCTTTGGATAATTAGATTTTGAGATAGAAGTATCTGGTACATACAACGCTTTAAAAGTCTGTTGATAAACTACAGTTAGACCATAAGAGGTTTTTTGATTTTTGGAATATGCTAAACCAGTTGAAAAACCAAGAAAATCTGAATTGATAACATGTTCAGATTCTGTTGCATTACCTGCCCAATTATTGGTAAATATTCCTAATCTTAATTTCAATTGCTCAAAAAAAATTGTTTCTGACCCGAAAGAAAAATTAAAAATTGGTTTTAAGTTGTAACTTGGGACACTTGTTTGAATGCCTGTATAGTAAACAATATCACTTGATAGAGTTTGGTATGCTTTAGGACTCCAGGCTACGCCGAATCGAAATTGTGTAGGTAATTTATTAAAAATAGATGAACTGCGATATGAAGAATAGGTGTTAACATGTTGAGTAAAAATAGTTCCATCATCTAATGTAACGATTCCTTCAACAGGTATAAAGTTAGAATCAACAACTATTGCTGAATCTAGAGAGCTAGAAGAAAAATATTGATATATTGGAATTTTATAAATTAAAGTGAATCCAATAGATAGTTCTGGAAGAATTTTATATAAGGTACCTAGGGAAACATCAATTTCTTTTAAATTTAAAGTTTTATCACTGGTATTAGTAT
Organism: Pigmentibacter ruber; assembly: GCF_009792895.1. Classification (NCBI taxonomy): domain Bacteria; kingdom Pseudomonadati; phylum Bdellovibrionota; class Oligoflexia; order Silvanigrellales; family Silvanigrellaceae; genus Pigmentibacter; species Pigmentibacter ruber. The sequence goes on along the minus strand of NZ_WSSC01000004.1, from coordinate 182,387 downwards.
TTACTGCATAGACGTAATTTTGTAGTGAGTTTAGAAAAGGGCCATAGGTTATGTTTTTTGTAAGTAACTCTGAATGATCAATATTTAAAAACCCTACTGTAAAACCTAATCCTAAGTCATCAAATAATTTTGTAGAAATTCCTAAAGAATAATTAGATTGACTGTCTGTAATTCTTTGATCTCCAGCATATATTACTCCATTATTTGAACTTGAAAGTCTTATTTTTGAATTAATATTAGAGTTGTCAGGAACAAAAATTCCAAAAGATAGATAAAAATCTTTTGAAAATAGCTGTAATTTAGTCACCCCACCAAAAAAACCGTTTATCATATCAGCGTCATTTTGTTTTAATTGAAAATCACTAACACCAAGCAAAGAATTTACTTTTAGAGTATTGGTATAGTAACCAATGGTTGAAAGGCTTATTTCAGAATCACCGCAGAATGCTAATCCTCCTGGGTTGTAAAAAATTCCTGAAGGGTCATCAGATAAAGCTGTATAAGCCCCGCCCATTCCACTTGCGCGGTCACCAATTAGAAAATTATTATAATGCTGCCAATCAGAATTTGCATTTAATTGGATCATTAAAAATATAACAATGACTATTTTGTTCTTTAAATATTTCGCATTTTTCAAATAAATATTCCATTTTTTAAGTTACTTTTTTCGTACGAAATATAATATTTTTGTGTCAATATAATGTCAAGAAATTTAAAAATTTAATTTTATTTTTAATACTCTAAATATGAGGTAATAAAAAATGAAAAAGGTTAAAACTAATTCTTGTTATATTTTTGTATTAATTTTATTAGTATCTTGTACAAATGAAGAAAATATTGATTTTCAAAATAGTAATAATACAAATCCTAATGAAATTTCAACTTCAGAAGCAGCTGTATCAGCGCTATCTGGAATAGTTGGAAGTTTATCAAGTGATATACAAAATGTTAAAAATTTAGATAAAAGAAATAATTATAAAAATATTTTTGACTATATTTTATTTAGCCAATCTGCTTTTGCTCAAAATAATTTATGCCAAAGTTTCTATGTAGATCAAAATAATTTAGGCTCAAATCCTTTAGCTTGCGATATAACAAATACCACTATAGATTTTAATTATGAAAACTGTGTATCTGGAACAATAGGAAATGCTTATTTAACTGGAAAAGTATCATTTGAATTTAATAATAATTCATGCATAATTAATCCTCTTCAAGTGGGAAATATTTCCTTTACAAGAACTCATCAATCAGGGATCTATAGATTGTCAGGAACTGGGGTTAAAATATATTTAGACTCAACAATTTATTCTGGTTATAATAGCTCTGTAACAGGCGGCACAGCCATTAATGTCGGTTCGTCTAATGGCGATCCAACAAATTTGATTGTAAATACTACTTTAACCATACTTGGATTAAATATTAAGGCGATAACCTCAAAAAGTAAACCTATTTGGGAGCATACTATTTCATCAAATGCATTGACTCTAGCAATTAATGCTGCAACAAAAACAATAAGTAGTGGTACTATTACTGTTCAACAAAATTTAGCAAAATTTACAGGAACCGCTGTGATAAGTTCAGCATTGATTTGGACAGCTCCATGTAACTTTCCAACTCAAGGAACTATTACAACTACCTTGTCGGGATCTAAAACAGGTACTGAAAGTTTAGTTTTTCAACCGAATTGTAGTATAGCAAAACTAACTAGGAATGGTTCAACTAAGTTAATTCAGTTAAATGATGTTTATTAAATAAATTGGTAATATTATAGTGTATAATAAATATTTTGAGATTAATATAATATTTGAAGTTTAAATTTATTATATTATATTTATTTTAGCAATATCTATAAAAAGCTTTAAATATAATTTTTCTTTAAAATTGAAAATAATTTGAATTAAAATTTTTAAACTAATTTAGCAATTATAATTTTTTTATAGTATCTAATATCAAAGAGCATTTTGGAAATTTCAGAATGTATTAAAGCTGTTTAAAAAGTTAAAATTATTATTACTTTTGTTTATAGAATAAATTTTAGGAGGAAAAATGTATAAAAATATTATGGCAATTTTAGCAATAATTTGTTTTCTAGAATCATCAAATTCTTATGCAGAAAACTTTAAGAATTCAAGCTATGAAATTTGTTTTACACCAGGAGAAAATTGTACTGAATTAATTACAAAAAATATTGCAAAAGCAAAAAAATCTTTACTTATTCAAGCCTATTCTTTTACAAGTGCGCCAATAGCTAAATCAATTTTAGATGCTAAAAAAAGAGGGGTAGAAGTAATGATCATTCTTGATAAGTCTCAATTTTCTCAAAAGTATTCATCTGCAAAGTTTTTAGTAAATCAGGAAATACAAACTTGGAAAGATGATAAAGTAGCTATTGCACATAATAAAGTAATGATAATTGATAACCTTACAGTTATTACTGGAAGTTTTAATTTTACAAAAGCAGCACAACAAAAAAATGCTGAAAATGTAATAATTATTGATGATGCTAATTTAGCAAAAAAATATACTGAAAATTGGTTTAATAGGCAAAAAGTTTCTACTAAGATGAATTGATAAAGTAAAAGTAATTTGATTAAGATTATTCCTAAAAAAAATTTTAATAGAAATAATCTTAGAATAATTTTTTACAAAAGTGATTAATTTATTCTTGAACCTGAAATAAGGGGGTAAATGCCTATGATAGGAAGGGGATGAATAAGTGTTTTAACGCGTTCTAGTAAGCTATGTTGATCCGTATTTTTATGATCAAACATAACTCCTAAAACAGTTCCAGTATGCGCACAATTAACTCCTAGCCCGCCATACTCTTTTGTTCCGTTGACTAGTGTTTCAAATGGATCTTTATATAAAACGTTTTGGTTTATTCTTGCACTTATAGTAGCTGCTTGAGCAATTAATTTAGAATTTTTTGTTAAAAATCCTTCTTTTATTATTTTCAAAGCAGCTCTTAAAGAATTTTCATGTTTAAGAGACACATTCCTTGCAAGTATTCTATCAAATTTTTGGGTGGAAATTTCGCCACCTGAATCTACAATAATAAATGATAAAGATGGTATGTGTTGAAACTTTTTGTAAACATGGCCTTTAAGATGATTTATGTATGATATTCCTGGTAAAAAAACGCCATCTGAAGATTTATCAACTGAAATAAGCAAATTATTAATTTCATTATCAGAAAGATTTTTATTAAAAGCTTTGCTAATTGCAAGGATCACAGCAGTTAACTCAGCTGTGCTGGATGCTAGACCTTTTCCTCTTGGAATTTTAGAATCTATTTCAAAATTTAAAGCAATATTTTCTTTAATTTTAAAGTGGGAAAGTATTTTATCAATTATCCTATTAATTTTTGAATATTTTTCCTCTTCTAAAAATTCTATTTTACTTTCTTTATTATTTATTGTAACACTCGCCTTAGCAAAAAAAGGAATAGGACTATTAATTAAAAAATCTTTATCATCAATAAACCCTTGAAGAAGCTCACCACAGGTACCTGGAGCTATAGCTGTAAATTTCATATTTTCACCTTTTAAATTAAATTTTGTTTTGAATATTTAGTTACATAATGGTTCCATGGTACTTTGGCAATTAAAATTAATATTTCTACAATAAACGAAATTATCATTGCAATTGCGGCAACTATTGCGCCTGAGTAATTTAAATAAATCCCAATAAATGAGCAGAAAAGTAGAATAGCTGTAGCAGATAAAGTTGCAAAATTAATTTCTTTTGTTTTTCCGACCCCAATTAATAGTCCTTGCATGACATTTTGAATTGCAATAAATAAAGGAACAGAAAAACAAATGAGTAATATTTTTTGAACTCCAATTAATATCATTTCATTATTGCCAATAAATAATATAAGAATACTTTTACCTATGGGGCTAAGTGTTAAAAATAATATAAGAATTGATAAAATTGAACCAACACTAAAAGCAAAAATGATAAAATCAATAGGATGATATTTTTCTTTATTTCGGATAATAACTTGTTGAACCATTCTAGTTGTATTTCCAAATACAAGAATTAAAGCCCAAGTCACAGGCCAAATAGCAAGAGCAATTGAACTATCTATAGCACGCGCCAAAAATAAAATTAAAAGAGCTCTTCCTCCCCAAACAAGAACCATTGAATGAGCTAAAGGCCAGTAAAATAACCATATTTCTTTTATATTTTTAGGAGTTGAGAGATGTGTTTCCTTTTTTGAAATGAATTCTGAAGAAGAATTTTTATATTTTTTAGCTGCAAAAATAACATAAATAGTTTCTGATAAAACACCAATCATCATAGATCCGCCAGCTAAAAATCCACTACTTATATTTAATAAAAATCCAGTAATAAGGCATATAAATAAAATAAAAAATCTGAGAAAGCCAGCATTTGCTAATGTTTTTTGCTTGCCATTTATAATTAGAATTCCTTGAAAATACCTTCTAATTGCAATCGAAGCAGGCCAAAGTAATAAACACATCAACATTTTATGTGCAAGAGAAGAAATTTCATTAGAAATTCCAAATAAATTTTCTGTTATCCAATAAAAAATGGGAGGGATTACTAAAATAAGTAAGCAAATTGTTAATACAGCACAAGATATTAAAACAAATCTCCATAATGCTTCACGAGATTCTTTTTTATCAGATAATGCATTAGAGGCATGCAGCATAGATATGATAGGGCTTTCAAACAATACAACTAATGATTTTATGAAACCTAATGCAGCAAAATTCTGCTGTGGACGAGGCAAGTGTGCTAATGCTGAATTTACCATAGGGTCACCCATCGCCATTGTGACATCGCTAATAGAAAGAGGTAAAAATTCTTTCCAAAGAGTTAACATTTTTTTTATTAAATTATTTTTCATGATATTTTACTTTGCTTTTTATAGTAAAAATTTTCAATAGGTTTTAAATTCATAAATTCATTTTGAAGAGAATCTAAAGAATTTATATTGATATTTTGTTTTTCTATCCATTGTTTATTATAAATTGTATCCAAATACCTATCACCTCTATCTGGATTGATCATTAAAATAGATTGCTCTTTTTGTAATGTAAGTGCATAGGAAACTCCTGCAGCAACAATAGCCCCTGTAGAACCTCCAAGCAGTAAACCTTCTTTTTTTGCTAGTGCATGACAAACGGAAAAAGCTAAATTGTCTTTAACGCTATAAGCAATATCTATTAAATTTTCATTAAATTGTGGGGGGGTAAATGAAAGTCCTAAGCCAGTCATTTTATAGGGATGCGGTGGCGTGCCAAGAATACTTGACCCAGCGACATCAACGGCAATAATCTTAGTATTAGGATAAAACTTTTTAAAATAAGATCCAATTCCTGTTAATTGTCCTGAAGTGCTTAAACCAATTACAATAGCGTCCGGTGCTCCGGCAAAATTATCAACTATTTCTTGTGCGGTAAAAATACTATGTGCCGTTGGATTTTCTGAATTTTTATGTTGACAAGGATACCAAGCTCCAACAGTTGATTTTGCAATTTCTTCTGCTTTTTTCATTCTTGCAACTTGCATAGAGCCATTTGCGTCTGCTTCTGATAAAGGAACATCAATTAAAGTCGCTCCATATGCTTCAAGCATTTTTCTGGTTGCTGAAGGAGTTTTTGCATCAACTACAATAAATACTTTATAGTTTTTTGCTGCTCCGACTATAGCAAGCCCAATTCCAAAATTGCCGGAGCTTGATTCCACAATAATTCCACCTTTTGAAAGTAACCCCTTTTTTTCTGCTTGTTCTATTAAATAAACGGCATTTTTTTCTTTTATGCTTCCACCTGGATTGCAAGACTCAAGTTTAAGATACAATTTATGAATTTTGCAAATTTCACTTATATTATTTAAACGGACAGTGGGTACATTTCCAACGGATTCCATTACATTTTGGTAAAGATTTTTCATGTCTTAATCCTTTTAAAGATGAATATAAATATTTAAAATGTAGTTAATTTCAAAAAAATTAGATTAAGAAATGGGTGGTCGAAATATATCATTAAGAGATGTTATGAATTTAATTTTTCTATCAAAATAAGAACTTATTGGGAAAAGATTCAAATTAAAGAAAGTATGTTGAACACTTTTAGTCATAAAACTTTTACAGCACTGATCGCTGTCAAAGCAAGTTAAGCAATTAGGATTATAATTAGAATTTTCATTATAAATGATTTTTTTATTTGAACTGATGTTTTTAGATAAATTGGATTCAAGTAAAATTGTTTGTTGATTAAGTTTGTAACATGGATGATTTGTATTTAAAAATATGTAAACAAAAGTAAATAAAAATATTTTAAATATTTTTATTTTGTGAGCTGAGAAGAGTTTGTTGCTTATAGCGATAAATCGCGCTGATTTCATGAAAAATTAAATCTTTCCAAGTTTAACAAAAGCTAAACTTAAATGTGAGTAGTTGTGTTGTATAGCCCTCTTCAGTGGCTCTCAAGGAAGACTACATAAAAAAAATTGATAGTACAATATCGATATAAGATTTATTTATGACTTAATTTATAGCAAATTTTTTCAGCGCTAATTTTTGGAAAAATATTATTTCTTTAAAAATATAGAATTATAGAAAAATACAAACTAATTTTTTAGAATTTTGGAGAGTCAATAGGATTTCAAATTGGAAACTATTTATAAATATTTTTTATATCTTAGCGAAGAATTAAAGCAAATTTTTTGCAATAATATATTTTTTGTTAATTATAGCATGAGGAGGAAATGTAAAAACCTTTTTCACTTAAGTGCAAATTTTTTGAGTTAGGGAAAGATAGATATCAATTCTAAAAAAATAGTTTAAAAATTATTTAAACTATCGCCTTCAAGAACCATACCTGGAATAGATTTATCAAAATTTAATGCATGATGAACCATAGCTTTTGCTACTTTAGAAGCTTCAATGGGAGCAAATTTGCTAAATGATAATGCGTCATCAATATTAAATTTTTTAGTTAGTTTTTCTATTTTTGAAAGAAAAAAACCACCAACTGTTTCAGCTAATCTAAATTCACTTCTTTTACCAAGTAAAACGCTTGGTCTAACAATGATATAATGTAACAAACTTTTTGTAATGGCTTTTTCTACTTCACATTTTGCGGATAAATAATAGCCGCGAGGGTTTGATACGCCAATACTAGAAATAAACACAAATAATGAATTTGGTGTGTTTTTCTTTATATATTCAATAAATTTTATAGGATAATCTCTATCAACCCGATGAAAACTTTCTAAGGATTTTGCTTTTCTTAATGTTGTACCAATGCAGCAAAAAAAGATTTGACAAGGAATATCATTGCCAATTTTCTTATATTCTTCTTCGTTTTCAAAATTAAAAACTATTTCTTTTATATTTGCTGTAGTTTCAATTTTATTTGGATGTCTAACTAAACATATGACAGATATGTCTGGAGTATTTTTAAGTAGTGTGAGGACATTACTACCAACAAGGCCAGAAGCTCCTACAATAACAATATTTTTCATTAGAAACTCCGAATTTAATAATTTCAGTCTTCATATGAAATAGTATTCTTTAACTTTACAGTGTCTTGAATGGTTGTGCCAAGCTTTTCATCTAAAAAATTGTTAAAAGGTAACACTTTGAGAGGAAGACAGTTTTTTTCAGCAAGCCTAACACATCTTGCATGCAAAACTTGTGCTCCTTGTTCCATGATAGCATAAGCTTCTTTATAGCTTAATTGATTAAGTAATTTTGCTCCAGAATATTTTTTGGGATCTTTATCATATATTCCATTAACATCTTTATAAAATTCAACCTTTTCTGCTTGTAATGCAATGGCTAATGCAACTGCAGTAGTATCAGAGCCTCCTCGCCCTAAAGTGGTAATATCACCACCTTGACTCATCCCTTGGAACCCAGCAACAATAACAATTTTTCCATTTTCTAACTGTGGTAATAACCTTTGGGGTTTTACTGATATAATTTTTGCATTGGCATGATCATTCGTAGTTAAAATTCCCGATTGGCTTCCTGTGAAACTTATGGCTTCTGTGTTTTTAGCGGCTAGAGCCATCGCAAGTAATGCAATACTTATTCTTTCTCCTACAGAAACAAGCATGTCTAGCTCTCTTCTTGGAGGATTAGGATTTACTTTGTGTGCTAATGCAATGAGTTCATCAGTAGTGTCGCCCATAGCACTGACAACTACGACAACTTGTTTAAAAACTGATCTACGATGCAAAATAATATCTGCAATAGAAGCAAATGCTTCGGGGGAACTTACAGAAGCCCCCCCAAATTTTAATACAATACATTTTTTTTGTTCCATGTTTCTTTAACTCGACTTCAGTAGTAATTGACTCACCATTTTTTGTATTGCTTCAACTTCAAAAGGTTTTGTAATATATTCATCACAACCTGCATCAAAACCTTTGCGAATATCCTCTTCTGTTTTATTGCCCGAAACAAATGCGACTGGCAAATTTTTTAGAAGGGGATGTGATTTTAGTAAAGCACAAAGTTCATATCCGTCAACCCAGGGAAGTTGAATATCCAAAAGAATGAGATCAAGCTTGGTATCTTCAATTATTTTTGAGAGTTCCATTGCATCTTTTGCAAGCAGAACTCGATAATTATCTTTTTCAAAAATTCTTTTGATAGCGTTGCGCATCACAGGTTCATCATCCACAACCAGTATCGTTTTTGCTTCTGGTTTTCTTGAAGCAGCTCGGTATGCCTCTAAATTAACAATATGTTCTTGCGCCATTGCTTTTCTATTGAGTTCAGCAACCTTTTTTGCAAAGGTTTGATCTCCAAATTTCCTTTTCCGCATGGCATAAGACCTTTCTTGCATTTCTATCCATTTTGCATTTTTTAATCGGAGGAGGTGTTGCTTCTCTTGAATTTGCTTATATTCTGCTTAGACATTAATATATTGGCAATTTGACGGTACGTTTTTGCCGTATATAAATAATATTTTGGATCGAAAATTAGGGCTTTTTTGAGGAGGTCAAAATGATCGAAGTGAACAGCTTGGTAAAGCTTTTTGGTGAACGAAAAGTTTTACATAATTTAAATTTTTCAGTTGGAACTGGAAGAGTCTGCGGGTTTTTAGGACCAAATGGATCAGGTAAATCAACAACAATGGACATTTTAGCCGGATTATTAGGGCCTAGTTCAGGTGAAGTAAAAATTTGCGGTTATAATGTAGTTACCCAATCTAAAGATGTAAAGGAACAAGTTGGTTATTTGCCTGATAATCCACCTTTATATAAAGATATGAAGGTGAAAGATTTTGTCACCTATGTTGCTAAAATCAGAGGTATAAGCCCTAAAATAAGAAAAAGTGAAGTAGATAGAGTGATTGAAGAGTGCGATGTTAGTGACGTTGCAAATAGAATCATCGGAAATCTTTCAAAAGGTTACAGACAAAGAGTTGCGTTATGCTCAGCTTTAGTTCATAAACCAAATGTTTTAATATTAGATGAGCCAACAGAAGGTTTGGATCCAAATCAAATTTTACATATTAGAAAGTTAATCAAAAAATTAGCAAAAGAACGCACTGTTATTTTAAGTTCTCATATTCTATCAGAAGTGCAGGCAACATGTGATGAGGTTATAATTATTAATCAAGGTCATATTGCAGCAAAAACTTCAATTCAAAATGATTCAACAAAGCCTGCATATTACCTTTATACATTTGCTTCAAAAGCAGAAAGTGCTTTGCATTGGTTTCAACAACGTAATTATGTAAAATCAGCAAAACCTATGTCACAAAAATTAAATTCTATTTTAGTTGAATTTGGTAATGAGTTTTGGGCTGATAGAAATAATGAAAGCATAGCTAATGTAACAGAGCAAATTGTGCAACAAAATTTTCCTTTAATAGGTATTGAAGAGAAAAAAGAAGGATTAGAAGAATTATTTTTTGAAGTGATTCGTTCACAACCAGGACATCATCAAGTTCAAATTTTACCTTCAGGAGAACTTTTATGAGCGCAACATTATCAATTGCTGAAAGAGATTTTAAAGGATTTTTTGGAACTCCCCTTGGCTGGATTGCTGCCTGTATCATTTTTGTAATTTCAGGAATAGTTTTTTTTATTGTTGTAAATATGTTACTTATCCGAGGACAATCAATAGATCCTGTCGCAGATATTTTTGGACAAGTTCTTGGTTTTTTAAACTATATTAATATATTTATAATTCCTGCATTTACTATGCGGGCAATTAGTGAAGATTTAGGGAGTGGTACTTATCGCTTGCATTCAGCTGCTCCCATCTCTACTTGGGAAATTGTGTTAGGTAAATTTTTAGGAATTATGTTTTATTTTGGTGTATTAATTACTTTAATGTTAATTTATCCACTTTATTCATTTATATTTACCCAACCTGATCTAAAGGTTTTATTTACTGGTTGGCTTGGGTTGGTGTTAAATTCAGCTGCAATTGTCTCCATAGGATTATTTATTAGTTCTTTGACAAAAAATCCTGTCCTAAGTTATCTTGGGTCTACTTTTTTTATCTTAATTTTTATACTTTCAGGCTTTATTACAGGCGTACCAGATTGGTATAGAAAAAATGTTAATTTATTAGAACTTAGTTCAGATTTTACTAGAGGTTTAATTAAAACAGGATCTCTAGCTACTTATTTAGCTATCATTTTTGTTTTCTTAGTTCTTTGTCGTTTTGTAATGGAAAGTAAAAAGTGGAGATTATAAAAAATGAAAAAGCATAAACTTGAATTTTCTATTGGCGCGTTGTTTGTTGCACTATTAGTACTCTTAATGTGGCAATACCTATATTTTATTTCAAAGCCTTTGCCTATTATTTTAGTTTCTATCTCAGTAGCAATAATTGTATATATTATTTTACCAATTGGCGAGAAAAACAGAGAGCACGAAGCATATGCTCCCAAATTTTTTGCTCAAGCAGCTGTTACAAGTTTAATAGCTGTTGCAATTATTATTTTAGCAGCAGTTATTCTTAACAAGACTACATTTTCAAAAACTTTTGATTTAACAAATAATAAAATTAATTCATTGAGTGATGAGTCTGAAAAATTATTAGACTCTTTAAATAAACCAGTACAAATTTATTGTATTCCTGCTTCAAATCCTACCGATAATTACTGTGACAATAGTACAGATTTATTAAATTTATATATGCGTCGTTCTAAAAATTTAATGTATATGGGAGCGTTAAGTTTAACAGATAAAGCTATTTTACAAAAGTTACAACCTTCAGGTTATTCACGCTTGATATTATTAACTGATAATAATAAAAGTGAAGTAGAAGGACAAATAACTGAAAGTAAGTTAACAAATGGAATAATTAATTTAATAAAATATAAGAAAGTTGTTTACTTCTTAACAGGTCATGGAGAACCATCTATAAATACTGAGGGTAATGCAGAAAAAAATTATTCAGATATAGTGATGGCTTTACGCTCTAAAGCATATGATGTTAAAGAATGGAATATTAAGCAAGGAAATTTGCCAAAAGAGGCAAGAGTTTTAGTCGCTGGTGATAACAACCTAACTTATTCTGAGCAGGTAGAAACTCTTCTAGAGAACTTTATTGCACAAGGCGGCCGTTTAGTTTTAATTGTAAATCCATATCGTGAGCAAGGTCTTGAAAAATTATACACAAAGTTAAATTTAAAATTAGATCCAATATTATTGACTTTGAATACTAATACACCTATTGGGCAACAAATAATGAAACAAAATTTGTCTCGTCCTCCAGTTATTGCAAGTAATTTTAGTACAGAATCACCAATTACTAAAGTGATAACTCAGGTATATGGTGCTCAAGGTGTAATGCCTATTGATGGAGCTCGACCAATTACAGTCTTAAATGAAAATGGAAACTCTAACATAAAAACACATTCAATTGTCCTTACATCAGCTTATAATGCAGCTCCTATAACAATAACAACAGAAGCAAGGAATAAAATTGACTTGAATTCTCCATTTCAGTTGATACCTGACAAAAATTTTGATCCAAACAAAGCTTGGCCATTAGCTGTAAGTGTAGATATTAATGGAGCATCAAATTTTTCCTCTGATAAATCTATTTCTAAACCAGCAGATGCAGCAAAAGATAAATCAGAAGTTGTTATATATGGATTTAGTTTAGTAGGACCATATTCAAAATCTGTACCAATAAGTGAAGAATTGTTACCTTTAACAATTGCTCATTTATATCAAGATCAAGAGCTTGTATCTATTCCTACAAAAGATTTCACACCTAAGCAATTTAATTTGACACGAAATCCAGCTTTATGGCTAGTCTTATTTTCTGGTGTGTTACCTATTTCAACAGCATTGGCAGGCTTTTTCATTTGGATGAGGAGGAGATCTGCATGAAGTTTTCTACTACAGTTGGCTTAGGAGTAATTGCAATTGCTGCATTAGTTGGTGTTTATTTTGGTGAAGGATATTACACTGAAAAAAAGGAAGAAAAAGCTAAAGAAGCTTCTTTTGCCCTTTATTTTCAGACAAAAGATATTTTAAAATTTTCAATTCAAAATACTACTGGGAATTTTACTTTTGTCCGTGATGCAAATGATAAACCTTGGCGTCTTGTTACTCCTCTTCAATTGTCAGCAGATCAAGATGCCGTGAATAATATTTTGGCCTCAATTCAACAATTGGGAATACAACAAGAACTAGCAAATACAGAAAAATTGCTAACTGGAGACAAAAAACAGTTGGCACAATTTGGTTTGGAGACACCTAATTTAACAATTTCTGTGGAGTTAAAAAAGAATCAAGAAGGTAAACTATTTATTGGAAGTTCTCTTGAAATAGGTGGGAAAGTATCAGGTAATATTTCTCCCGCTTCTGTTTACGCTATGAACCCAAGCAAAACAAAACTTTTAGTGATAGATCATGGTTTTTCTGAATCTATAAGGAATAAAAAATTAGAAGATTTTAGAAGTAAGCGGGTCAGTACTTTTGCCAAAGAGGATATCCATTCGATTGAAATTACCAATAATGGGACAGTGATTTCAATTGGAAAGCAGAAGAATGGCTGGGAATTGTTGAAACCAAACAAGTGGCCTGCCGACGGTAGCTATGTCTCAGATTATTTGATGAGATTTCAAGGTCTTCTTGCTAAAAAAATATATGAAAAATCTGAAATTAATGAAGCTCTACTGGAAAGACTAAATATGAAAAATCCAGTAGCGCATATTTCTTTTAAGGATTCTTCTGGCAAAGCAATAGATACATTTGATTTAAGTATCACCAAAGAAGGAATTTATACTTATGTTAAAGATGGTTCGATTGCAAAATTAAATTTAGATCTCTGGCCTGAGTTGGTTCCTCTAGAAAAAATGTTCAAAAATAGATTGGTTATGCTAAATGTTGCAATTGATAAAATAAATAAAATTAGTCTAGCAAGCACCCTAGCTTTCGTCAAAAAAGATAATAATTGGTACAAAATAACTTCTCCAAACCAACAACCATCAGTCTCTGAGACTCCAAATCAAGATGCTTTTTCTTTCTTTTCTAATTGGGAATTTATGACAGCTGATGATCTTATTTTAAAACCATCGGAGAGCGAATTAGTCCAATTTGGGATGACAAAACCTTTAAAAGTTTTCTCATTTGAATTTGGAGCAACAGAAAAACTTCAACCAATAAAAATAATTGTTGGGAATAGGGTTCCAAAAAATGAAAAAAATGTGTATTTAAAACGATCAGACTCACCTATCGTTTATATCGTAGATGCAGGGTGGCTCTCTCTACTTGCCCAGCTTTATTCAGTTGGTGATCCTTCAAATGCATCAGTGAAAAAACAGATGGAGTAACCTTTCTTGAAAACAGAACTTTTTTTGATTCCGATTGCAGCCGTAAATGGTAGCCTACGCGTATTGGTAACAAAAGATCAAAACAGCGAAAGACAGACTTTTCCGAGTGTTGTTCTTAGACAGGACATGCATTTACATGGAGGCACTCGCCGGATTCTTAGTGATCTTCTTGCAGGGTCACATCTCGCAGAGCTAGAAACTTGGTTTAATTCAGCACGTTGTAAAGATCGAATTGTAGATGTTTACGATCGTGATCTTTTATTTGAACAAGTCCAAAGCATTGCTATCGTCCGTGCAATTGCCTTGCCGCAAGAGTTTTCTGCGCATGCAAAGGGAATGTGGCTAGATGCAGAAAACTTATTTTCACAAGACTCCATTTTAGCTCCTGATAGCAGACTTTTCTTGCGCGAGTGTTTAAATCAAGTCCCGTTATGGGTAAAAAATACAACTTTTACTTTTGAACTCCTTTCTCAAGTCTTTTCTATTCAAGATTTACGTTTGTTAGTTGGTATGCTTTCAAGTCAGGAAATAGACCCAGGTAATTTTCACAGGCGTCTAAAAAGATTGGATATCTTGCGTCCTCTTGTTTCTGGACAGCAACGGGTGCATAAATGGGAATTTGCTTGGGAAAAGAGCGATATTCTTGGGGTTGAGGGGCTTATTCCCTAGAAATAAGCAATTTTTTGCTCTATTGTGAGCAAAAAAGAAAGGACGAAAAAAATTTTAAAATTTTTTTCAAATCGACTTGACCTCTTTGCATTGATTATGTAGACACACTTCACGAAGAAGTTCCTCAGTAGCTCAGTGGTAGAGCAAGTGACTGTTAATCACTTGGTCGGGTGTTCAATCCACCCCTGGGGAGCCATTCCTTCTTGCCTCTCTAAAGGCTGTGCCTTTGTCTTTCTATTTCCCTATGCGTTTAGCTAAAATTATGTTTTTAACCTAGCACCTTACATGTTTGCTATTTATCAACTTGTTTATGGTAACCATTTTTTTATTTTGCTATTTACCAACTGATTTGTAGTAACCATTTTTTTATTTTGCTATTTACTAACTGATTTGTGGTCATTATTTTTCCTATTTCGTCACATATTTATGCTGTTCGATTCTTCCCTCTCTATCTCCTTTGTTTACATACTATTATCTAAAGAATGCCATTTTTAGTAGCTAGTAAATGCTTTTCAGAAAGCTAAGGGGAGTCTTAGAGTGAAAAAAATATTAATAGCCGATGCCAGCAAAGCTAGTTTGGTAATGACAAGTGAAGTTTTCAAAGATCACTATCCAGGAGTTCAGGTTATCGTTGCAAGAAACTCTTCTGAAGCGATAGAATTGGCAAAAATAAATGAAAACATTGATGCTTTTATCATTGACTATGATTTGCCAGATGCAAATGGGGCACAAACGGCTGCAAAACTAAAAAAACATTATAGCATCCCTGTTTTAATTACTGCTTTCGACACAGCTGAAGTCGCACAAAATATTGAATCTACGTTAAAGCAATATCCTGATTGCCAAAGTTGGCTTAAGAAACCTGTTAATCCTGATGTCGTTATAGCTGTAGCTCAACGTTTTTGTGATGGAAAAATTCGCGCACAAAAAAGAATTACTTGCAATTTACCAGCAATTGCAGAAATTATTTTAGAAAATGAGAGTCTTATAGCATACCAGCAAATGCTGTCCCCTTTCCAAGATAAAAGCACAAAAAATACAAAAAGCGTAGAAAAAGGCAAAATAAAGGCTAAGAAAGAGTTGAAAGCACCAAAAAAAGTGGCAGGAAAAAAAGAAATAATAAAGTCTATTCCTCTGTACTTCTGTGGGATTATAGAAGACTGTTCACTTAGTGGAGTAAAATTAAAGCCAAGTAAAAATAGTAAAATTGGTCTAACTGACTGGAATCAGTTGTTAGCGAGTATGGAATTTATTTCTTCGGGAAGTTCAGTGATTTTGAAAATACCTTCTACAAGTGATATTGAAAATGGTAAAATTCTTGAAATCACTAAAATGATTTCTAATCAAATTGAGAATGGGAAGAAAAAAGTCAATGAGATTAATAATAGCAAAAAAAAGCCTGCATCTAGCAAAGGGCAATCTATTGCTAAGAAATCCGTAGAGGAAAAAATGCCTGCATTAGCTACTTTGAATGAAACTACAAAGGCTAAAGTTGCAACTAATCAGACTTTAGAAGATAGGCTGCAATCTCTTACAGGAAAAGTTGCTTGGACAAGTTCAGAATCTGGGGAATGGTGTGTTGGTGTGGAATTTGAAAGTCCTAGTTTGTCTAAAAAACTATTCGAATCCATTCTTTCATATCAATTAAAACAGCAAAAAAACATTAGTAATCAATCAGTTATGAAAACCTCTCGAGTAAGCTAAAATTCTTTTAACTTATCCAATCGGCATAGCATTGAACCATGAATGGCATCCCTAATATTATGGTGAATCTATTTAGTCAACTTCCAAAAGAAGAAACTTATTATTTGATTGGAATTAAAAATCTCAATTATATAGGATAATACGTCAAAAAATAAACTATCAATTGCAAAAAAGTGGTTACGATCAATCTGAGTATATTGTGCTTAGAAAGGGTAATAAATGTTTTATCTTAAACAAATATATATCTTCTTATTCATGTCTACTATTGCAGCTCACGCTGAAGATTCTTTTGAATGTGGGATGAAGGGGCCATTAAGTTGTGGTTATCCAACATACGAACAAAGCTCAAACTCTACAATTTTTCAGGCTGGTGAGGCTTTTACAATGAAAGAGGGTAGCATTCAGCCAGGTCGTGTTGGAGCGCGAGATTTTTTTCTTGTAGGAAAATTTAAATATATTAACAAATATTTAAAATCAAAGGAAACAGCAATTGTCATAGCTCAATCATATATTAATGAAGGAAAATGGGTTGATGCTACTAAAAGACATGTATTTGTTGTGTTAACTAATAAAATGGTTTCCCCTCCTACTTTAATAATGGATCATATTCGTTCAAGAATATTTGAAGTGGTACACTCAGACTCTCTTGGTTTAGATAAAATAAGCTATATATCTGGAGCATTAGATACAAAATTAGTCCTGCAAAATAAAGAAAATCAGGTTGCAAATAATGTTGATGATGAAACGAAATCAAAAAATTTAGTAGCAACAATTCAAAATATGGGTGCAGTTGAAAAGGTAAATTACTTAAATAGTTACTTTCAAAAAATAGTAGATCAAAAAATTTCAAATGGAGAAAATATATCAAAAAGAGGAGAAGTAATTGTAACTTTAACAGCATATCCGCCACCACAAACCAGCTCTAGATTGGTTTGTGACATTGGAAACGCTAAAGTTACATTCAGGCAAGTCAGAAAAACTGTTGATAGTATGTTAAATAAACGCGGTTGTGTAAAGTTTGAGAATTTTCCTTAATTATCTATTTTCCATTAGCACAGCATTTTTTACGACTTTTTCAGCTATTTCAGCAAAACGAATACGGATAGGATGGTTTACTTGTGTTGTAAGGGGTTCTCCCTCATCTCCAGCGGCTCTGACTTCTGGTAATAAAGGAACGTGGCCTAACAATTCAACTTCAAATTTATTAGCAACTCTTTCAGCTCCGCCAGTTCCAAAAATATGTGATTCGCTTCCACAAGAAGGACAAGTAAAAGTAGACATATTTTCAACAACCCCTAAGATGGGCACCTCAGTTTTCCTAAACATTGCGATGCCTTTAACGGCATCAAGTAATGCAACGTTTTGTGGGGTTGTTACTATAACAGATCCTGTAATAGGAATGCTTTGAACTAGCGTTAGTTGAGCATCACCAGTGCCGGGTGGAAGATCTATAATTAAAAAATCAAGAGTACCCCAATCAACATCCCAGAAAAATTGTTGAAGAGCCTTCATAATCATTGGTCCACGCCAAATAACAGCCGTTTCTTCAGGCGCAAAAAAGCCAAAAGACATAACTTTTAATCCATGGGCTTGTGGTGGAATAATTTTATTGTTTTCATTCACTAAAGGATCTTGATGGAGATTCAGCATAGTAGGAATGCTTGGACCATATATATCGGCATCAAGTATGCCAACTTTGTACCCTTGATTGTGTAAAGCGATTGCTAAATTAACACTAACAGTACTTTTACCAACACCACCTTTACCGCTAGCAACTGCTATAATGCGTTTTACGCCTGAAATAGGCTTTTTGCTGGAAGATGTTTTTTTGTGGGAGTCTTCGGGTGCAGGTTTCTCCTGAGTGTCTGATTTGGGAGCTGCTGTATTTGGATTAGTAGTAGCTTTTTCTTTGCGCTCAAAATAAACAGCAAATTCTTCCTGAAAAGAAGCTAATTGTTCTTTTAGAAATTGTTCAACAAGAGTTTTGCTTGTTAGATTTAATCCGTCAGAATAAAAGCGTATTAAGGTTTTTGAATCTTTATTCTCAACTGAAATGATACGATCTTGCCAATTAAAGGCACCCAAAAGATCATATATTTCTTTTGGTAACTTTGAGCTCAATTCTTTCACAAAATGGAGCGTTATTAAATTTTTAGTATTTTCCATCTTACCAGACCTGTTCTATGCCTTTAACTTCAGGCACTTTATCCATCAACATTTTTTCCACTCCTTGGTATAATGTCATAGCGCTAGAAGGGCAATGAGAACAAGCACCTACAAGGCGAACTTTTACAATTCCGTCTTCAACATCAATCAACTCGATATCTCCTCCGTCTGATTGTAGAGCAGGTCTAATTTGTTGTTCGATGATTTCTTGAATTTTTGCAATCATTTAAATAACCTTTCAAAAATATGCCAACCTTGCTTGGTTGAAGATAATATCTGTATAAACATATTATCTAATCTTGCTCGGTCAAGGGCGACTTGCTTGAGTATTTTGAGTTATATCATAATTTTTTGTAGGATAAATCAATTTGTTTTATATAAGATGCTGTAATAATACTTCTTTATTGAAGTTTTTAAATAAAAAGAAGTATTTTCTTTTGGTTAGTCTTTTTCTTCACTTTCAACAAAATGTAAGTGCCGAAGAAAAATATAAATTTTTAGATGACTGGGCTTTATCGGCAAGTGGTTCATTTCGCGGTAATTTTAATACAGCCCGAGAAACATTTCAAAGCAATGATATTCCTAATCAAAACTTAGAAAATCAAGCAACCAGTGCTGCGGCTTATAGTACTGATTACATTTCTTTAAAACTAGGATTAGAAAAAAATGATGCTTTTTCTTTGGTAAGTTCTGTGCAATATGCTTGGCAAAAAAAATATCATCTAGATTTATTTCCTAAAACTTATTCCGAAAAAGTTGTTCAACTTAGAGATCTTTATTTAAATATTCCATTTGGAAATCATGGATATTCTGTTTGGCTTGGAAGAAGAACATTTGAGTTTGAAGAAATTTATTTATTTCAAGAAACAAATCCTTTTAATCAGTTGGAACTAAATGGCTTTGGGATAGAAACTGATGTTTTTCAAGTTTCATTAGCCATAAATAAAGAAACAGTTTATACAACTGCAAAAGATCAAAACGGAAATGCATTAATAGATAAAAATGGCAATAAAATTTTGTATGAAAATGATGATTATGTTGCAACTTTATTTTTGTCAGGTAAATTTTTATTATTTGAAGGAAAAATGTTTCAACCTATTTTATCAGTGCGAGCATATAATAGCTATGGAAAAGATACATCTGATAATGTTCAAAAAGATAAAGTAAGTTTAGCATCTTCGTTTATTCTTGGAGGTATTTTTTATAGACCATTAACAGATGGAATAAAAGGAACAACTACAATTTGGTTTTCCTCTTTGCCTGCTGATAAAGAGGCAAAGCCAACAAACACAACTGTAAATAGTGCTTTTTATGGTGAAGGAAGAATTCCTCCTAATTATCCTCAAAATACTATTGGAATTGCAGATTCTTCTCAATTTTTATATGAAAAATATGGTGGACTATTAACTAGCATTATAATTTTAAACAATGTATATGCATCTAATTTACCTGTATTACATATCAGTGATGACCAGAAATCTCTGCAAACTGACGGAAAAAGTTATTCAAGAACAACAAATAGACTTAGTATTGGGGTTCAACCAGTTGTTTATTTATCCAAAAATTTTCAGTTTGGATTAGATCTCAATTTTAATTATGTTACGAAAAAATTACTAGCAAATGATGCCAATTCATTTGTTGTAACACCAATTTTAAAATATGCTTTTGATGAGCAGTTAAACACTAAAAAATATTTATTTTTTAGTATGAGTTATGGTTACTATGACTGGAAGATAAAAACTTATTCTGATGGAACAAAAACTAACGAACTTTTTACTACACAGACTGGAGTGGAGTTTAATTTATAATCTAGAACATTATTATGTTTGGTTAGAAGAATAAATATTTAAAAAGCTCTTTCCAATATGTTTTCTAAAACTTGGTAAGCCAGTAAAATCTATAAATTCAGAAACTTCATAAATTCTTTCATACATTCTTGCACCAAGACGTTCTAATAATGTTTGGTTCCAAAAGCTTTCATGTATGGGTATGTTTTGGTTTTTTCCATTATTGATTTCTTGCCCCCAGTAATTGGAAGTTTCACGATTTGGGTTTCTTGGAATTTCCTTTTCTTCATATTTGTACATTGGCGGTAGATAATTTGTTGTTAGAATTGTTACTTTTCTAGCATTGTATCTTGAATTAATTAAATCATCTAATTTTTCTAATTGCCATTCATTTTCATTCCGCCCTTTTCCAAGCTCATCAATTACTAATATATCAACATTTCTTAATTTTTTTAAAATTTCTTCACCCGATTTATTTTGTTCATATTCTGCTTTAAGTTGATTTAATAAAAATTGAAAGTCTACAAATTTTCCACTAAATCCAAAATCAATAATTAACATTTTTAAGGCAGATATTGCTAATAATGTTTTTCCAGAACCTACAGGACCAAATAATGTAACAAAATATTTTAAATCTTTATCGTAAATGTCTAATTTTTTTATTGCTACTTGCTTGCAAAATGAATGAATTTTTTGAATATTTTCTGTAAGTTTTTTTTCTTGGTTAGGATTTAAATGTTCATCTTTAATGTTTATAAAATCAGCATCCATATATTTGCAAGGGATGTCGGCATTATTTAACAAATTGACTAAGTGCTCTGTGTGCATACAGGCGCAAGAGTTTGGTGATAGTTCTTCTACTAAATGTTCTTCAGTTTCTCCATCATCAGTCTCATACACATGAACTTTATTTAAAAATCTGTGTCCTGTTCCTTCACACATTTTGCAATCAATACGCGGATTACAAGCAGGACAAACTGCAAATTTAAAATTCAATTGATTTTTTTGGATATATATAGGTTCTTTTGTTTGATTTGATTCCAAATCTTCATTATCAATAAATTCTTCTGATTGTTGTGAAATCAGATCATTTCTTCCACAAACACATTTTGTTTTTGGATTTCTTCTAAAAAATCCTTCTTCTTGTTCACGCATTTCAGCTAGTTTTTGTAGCGACGAAAATATGTCTTCAAATGATCTATTTTCATTCATTTCTCTCTCTCCTAAGTTTCAGCAGACTGCGCTAAAATAGAATGTAAGCGGCGAGAAATTGGTGCAAGGGTACTAGGAAATTCCCTTGCTTTTAATCGACATTCAGAAGCATATTCAAACATTACCTGCATTATAAATTCTGGTTTTAGATTAGCTTTTTCCCAAGCTAGCAGTATTTCAAGATCTGCAGAGGAAAGGGATACCCCCCTACCTCTGAGATCAATAAATAAGCTTGCTAAAATTGAATAGTCACATATTTCAATATTTTGGATGCTTGTCATATTTATTTCTATTTGTTTAAAGACAATTAGCTTGAGCGACGACCCATTCGCCACGCAAATTGAGCAGTAGTCCCTAATTCTTCTTCAATTCGAATAAGTTGGTTGTACTTCGCAATTCTGTCGGTGCGTGAAGCACTACCAGTTTTAATTTGTCCTGAATTTGTTGCAACTGCTAAATCAGCTATAAATGCATCTTCAGTTTCACCACTACGATGTGAAATAATTGTTGTATAACCATTTACTTTTGCAAGTTCAATCGCTTTTAATGTTTCAGTTACTGTTCCAATTTGATTTAGCTTAATCAAAATAGAATTCCCAACTTTTCTTTCAATTCCTTTTGCAAGTAATTTAGGATTTGTAACAAATAAATCATCACCTACTAATTGAACTTTACTGCCAAGGCGATCTGTTAATAATTTCCAGCCTTCCCAATCATTTTCATCTAAGCCATCTTCAATACTTACTATAGGGTATTTATTGCAAAGCTTTTCATAAAAATCGACCATTTCAGATGATGTTTTCTTAACACCTTCCCCATCAAGGTTATATTTACCATCTTTGAAAAAAGAGCTTGCGGCTACATCTAAAGCAAAACTCACTTGCGTACCAATTTTATATCCAGCTTTTTCTATTGCAGATGTTAATAATTGAAGAGCTTCTTCATTACTTTTTAAGTTTGGAGCAAATCCTCCTTCATCACCAACAGTAGTTGCTAAGTTTTTTTCATTTAAAACTTTTTTCAAGTGATGAAATATTTCTACGCCTGCTCTTAAAGAATCGGAAAAGTTATTAAAACCATGTGGGACAATCATAAATTCTTGAAAATCTATATTGTTATCTGCATGTGCACCACCATTGATCACATTCATTAAAGGAACTGGCAATGTTTTCGCAAATGTTCCGCCTAAATAACGATATAATTGTAATCCAGCTTCTTCTGCAGCAGCCTTAGCACATGCCATAGATACAGCTAAAATTGCGTTTGCTCCAAATTTTGATTTATTTTCTGTGCCATCAGCTTCAATAAGTAAATCATCAATAGCTGCTTGTTCAGATACTTCCATTATACCTTCAAGAAGAGGTGCAATATGTTGTTCAATATTTTCTACTGCTTTTAGTACACTTTTTCCAAGATAAATTGATTTATCACCATCACGAAGTTCACATGCTTCATACTCACCAGTACTTGCACCAGAAGGAACAGAAGCGCGTCCTATATAACCTTCAGAGGTTAAAACTTCAACTTCAACAGTAGGATTACCACGAGAATCAAGAATTTGTCTTGCACGAATAGCGTCGATTAGTGACATATAAACTCCTTTTTGATAAAAAAACAGGCATCAAATTGCCTTTCAATCAACATTGTTATGCTACAATTTCAATTTCACAGCAATAGAGTTGTAAATAGAGGTCACCTAGTGCCGATTATACGCTAGCTTTATTACAATTTTTTCGGTCTGCTATTGACTTATATAATGATTTCCTTATATTTAAGTAACAGGAGCATGCAGAACTTCCATTTTAAAAAAATTACGTGTCAATTTTGACAGTTAAAATGGGCAAAGCATTTGGCTCTTGTTCTTTTTTTCTTATAAAGGAGGCGTACCCTATGGCTAAGCCAGAGACTGTTTCTACTAGTCAAATGATTGCAAATGTTGCTGCTAAATTTGACCAACTTCCAAAAAAAATCACTAAGGAAGTTATTGCTGACTTTTTAAATACTGTCGAAAGTGAGGTTGCTTCTGGCAAAAAACTTCGCATAGATAAAATTGGTATTTTGCAAGTTAAAGAGCGTGCTCCACGTATGGGTCGCAATCCTCAAACAGGAGAAGAAATTAAAATTCCTGCTTCAAAGAAAATTGCTTTCCGTGCAGCTAAATCTTTAAAAGAACAAGTTACTGGTTCCCGCTCACCAGCAAAAGCTAAAAAAGCAGCTGCTGTTGCAAAGAAGAAAAAGTAATTTAAATTTTTTGAAACGGGTTCTTACAGAACCCGTTTTTTTTATAGCTATATAAGCATATTATATTCTATATAAGTTGTAGATTCTAATTTCAGTAATTTAAATATAATTCAAGACTAAAAAATAAACCGCAGTGCCTAATATCATACTGAGAAGTACTGAGCGAATGGTGCAATAGAAAAAAATTGAAGCAAGACAAGCTATCCATCCATTTACAATATAATTAGGATCGAATTCTTTTAATGCATCAATCGAGTGAATAGTTAAAATTGCCATAAAACATACTGGCAAATGAATTCCCGTTTGTTTTATCAAACTATTCTTTATATTTTTTAAGAAAATGAAAGGTACTAGCCTTGTTGAATAGGTGACAAAACTCATTAGTATAATTGCTGTTAAAATATATGCTTGATATTTATCAAGAGACATTTTTTTCCTCGCTATTTTCTGTAAAAAATGTCCAAAAATAAATTATAAAAAAACTGCTAAGCATACTAAAAAATAAAACCTCTTGAACTCCTATAAATTTAAAAAAGATGTAAGTTAAAATTCCAATTGAAATTGAGTAAAAATCTTTATTTATTTTATATGCATCAACTGTTAAGATAGCAAAAAGTGCTACGAGAGAAAAAAATAAAAAATTAATATCAAATTCAGAAATTTCTTTATGCAAAAATATTCCTATTATGGTGCCAATAATCCAATAAATATGACAAAGTATAACTATTGTAGCTTCATATTTTCTATTATATTTCATATTTTTGGCACTAATTATAGAAAAACATTCATCTGTCAATCCAAATATTAAATAGCCTTTTAAAAATTTATTTACCTTAAACTTATCTAGGAATGCTATCCCGTAAAAAATATGTCTTAAATTAACAATAAATGTTGCAATTGCGATACTAAATAAAGAACCATGGGATGCTAGAATTGGAATTGCTATAAATTGTGAAAAGCCAGCATAAACCGTAGCGCTCATCAAAACACCATATATCCAATGGACATTTAAGCTCTGAAATAAAACACCAAATGCAGCACCCAGTAAAAGATAACCAAAAGCTGTAGGTTTACTATCTTTCAAAGCTTCAAAAAACATTTTTATTCCTTCAGTAGTACACAAATATCATGTTGCATGAGAGTATTGGAGAAAATGATAATTGGTGGTTTTATTATTCTATCGATAAAAATTTATACGGAATAACACTTTAAGATTGCTCCATGTTCAGCATAAAAGAAAATATCGGAATTACTAAATATTCCAAATTTCCATATCTTTAAATTTTTTAATCAAATAAGTCAATTTTTTTATATTAAAAATAAAGTGAAAAAGTTGTTTCTTAATTTAGAGATATCATATTTGATTTAATGCATTATAGTCGAAATTATGTTTGTAATCTGATGATAAATAATTTCTTAAAAATTAGCAAAGTAATTCTTATTTGATTTTCTCTTCTTCCTAATATTTTTAGTTTTTCCTATTTTTTTTGCTAACCAATAAAAAAAAAATTACAATAAAGAGTTCCAAAATTTCTGATTTGTAATCTTATTTTATGATGAATATTTAAGCATAAAAAATTCTTTGGCCTACCAGTTTTTTTCTATTTTATATTAAATAACTTTCTTACATAAAATTAGTTAAAATAAGAAAAAATAATACAAAAATTGGTAGTTATTATTTAAAGGAATAAATATTAAAGGTAAGCAAAATATTTGACATTTAGAAAAAATTAGAAGAAAATTTCTTTCAAATTAAATTTAAAAGAAGGTTATTATATGCAGCTAAAAAAAAATAATTTATCAAAAAAAATCTGTATCATTTCTTTTTTTCTACCATTTAATATTTGGGCGCAGGATTATCCAACTATACCTGATTCACAGTTTTTTGTGCCTGAGAAAAGAGAGTTTAAATTAAATGAATTAGTAATGCCATGTAATAATTTTTATAAATTTGTATGTTCGAATGAAATTTCTCAATTTAAAATTCCACAAAGCAAAAGCAGATATGTTTTTAGTTTTAATGATTCTGCTGAGAAAATTACTAAAAAAAGATTGAGTTATATTAACTCTATTTTGGCGAGTAATACACTACCAAAAAAAATAGAAATGCTTAAAAATTTCTATACTTCATGTACAAACATTGAAGCAAGAAAAATAGAGGAAAATAATTTAATAACTTCAGCAGTTGATCAAATATTGAAAATGAATAGACAAATGATTTTGAATGAATTTACTGAAAAAACTTTGAAAGGAGATTCTTCATTAGTCAATATAGAAGAAATGGATAATATAACTAATCCAAAGATCAAGGATCTAATTTTTAGTTATGACTTACCTTTAAAAGTAAAAGAATATTATAATAACTTAGATATGATAAATGATTACAAATCAATTATTACATTCCTTTTAGATGAACTAAATATTGAAAATTCTGAAAGAAAAGCTGATTTTATAATACATTTTGAAAAATCAATAGCTAGTCATTATCCAACAAAAGCAGAAATGCGTGAGCTGGAAACAAAGGATAATACTATTCAACGTAAATATCTTTTATTTAGATATCCTGCTTTAAATTTTGATAAAATTCTTCAAAAAATACCTGCAGATGTGAACTTAAATCTAATCTTGACTGCTGTATATTCTCAAATGAATTCAATGCTACAAAAAGCTAGTTTGGAAGAATTACAAGCATTACTTTTATGGAATACCCTTTCAAATAATATTACAGTAAAATACTCTCACCCGAATTATTATGCAAAATATAGAGAATTTAAACTTAAATATAATGGGATATCAAAAATTGATGAATCAATTGAAAAACAATGTGTGCAAGAAACTGTTTCTGCTTTAGAAAGAAATTTAGATTATGAAGTAGTTAAACAATATTATAGTGATTTTCCATCTGATAGAATAAAAAGTATTGTTGAAAAGGTTCAACATACAACTTTAAATAATATAAAAAATAATAATTGGCTTTCACCAGCGGCTAAAGAAAAAGCAATCTTAAAAATTGAAAAAATAAGATTTCAATTAGTTAAACCAGAGAATTTAAAAGATTGGGATCTTAAACCAGTTTCGTTTTTATATCCCGACAAATTTCAAACAAATAAGCAAATTATTAGAGAAAATGATTTCAATAAATTGCTAAAAAATATTTTGTTACCAGTTAACGAGATGCGTTGGGATATGTCTCCTTTGACTGTAAATGCCTATTACAATCCAACTTCTAATCAATTTGTAATGCCTATGGGCATACTGCAACCACCATTCTTTGATCCAACCAAATCTGATAAAATTAATATGGGATCTGTGGGTATGGTAGTTGCACATGAAATTGGGCATTCTATAGACGATCAAGGTTCCAATTATGATGAAACTGGCCGTTTGAGCCCTTGGATGTCCAGTATAGATTTAAGCAATTTCAAAATAAAAACGCAAAAAATAATTACTTTGTTTGATCATGAAGGAATTGATGGAAAATTAACATTGGGTGAAAATATTGCTGATTTTGTCGGGTTACAAAATTCATTTCAATCAGCATTTTTTGATGGAACATCGTCTTCAAACCAAGAGCAAAAAGAATTTTTTGTTCAATATGCTAAAACTTGGTGTGGTGTCATTCAGCCAAAATATAGAGAATTTATGATAAAAACCGATCCTCACTCACCTATTGATCTACGTGTGAATGGACAAATGAAACTATCTAAACAATTTGAAGAGACATTTATGTGTAAAAAAGGTGATGATATGACTCTTCCTGATTCTGAAAGAGTAACGCTTTGGTAAGTTAGAATACTAAATATATTTTATTGATAATAATTTTAATTGAATAAAAACTGAAATTAATTTGTATTTGTTTTTTTTTAACTTTTTTGCTAGTAGTAGTATGTTTTTTTAGAAAAATGTTTTACTTGCAAAAAGGTTTACAAATGCAGTTATCAAAAAGAATGACTATATCTCTTATCTTTTCAATATTTTCTAGTTCATCATTGTTAGCAAATGAAGTTAAAATTAAAACGATACCAGATGAAAAATTTCAAGTACCTTCTAGTCGTGAATTTCAATTGAATTCTAATATAAATCCTTGTAATAATTTTTATTCTTATGTTTGCTCAATTGAAAATAATAACTTTAAACTTCCTGAAAGCAAAAGTAGATATATTTATAGTTTTAATGACTCAGCTGAAAGAATTAAAAATCAAAGATTACAATATATAAAAGGTTTGGAATCAGTCAGCAATTTAACAAAACAGCAAAAAATGATTCAAAATTTCTATAGTTCTTGTATGAATACTAAAGAAAGATTAAATGAAGAAAAAGAATATTTGACTGAGGTTAAAAAAATATCAGCAATAAAAGATAAAAAACAATTATTGAAAAAATTTGCTGAGAATTCAATAACCGGCGATTTTAATTTTATGCATATTTTTGAGTTTGTAAATCGTTCTAATTCTAAACAAAAGGATATAATGTTTTACTATGCGTTGCCATTTGGTGCTAAGGATTATTATTCGGATAGTAAATTAATGCAAGAATATGAAAAAATTATCGAAAACTTTGCAAAAACAATTAATTTAAGTCAAAAAGAAAGTAAAGCTAAATTTATAGTTAAATTTGAAAAATCGATGGCTAAAATTTATCCCACTAGAGCAGAAATTCGTGAATTTTTTTCAAAAGATAATTCAGTATCTAGAGAAAAATTAATTAAAGAATATCCAGAATTACACTTTGATATTATGCTAAATAAAATACCAAATTCAGTTAAAATAAATGCTATTTATGGAAATATTCTCACTGAACTTAATAACCAACTAAAAACAGCGTCTTTAGAAGAATTAAAATTTCTCTATTTATGGAATTATTTAAGCTATAAAGATTTCAGATATTCAAATCCCGGATATTATAAAATGGTAAAAAAATTTAATAATCAATTTTTTGGTTCATCCGAAATTGATGAACCTCTGGAAAAAGAGTGTGTAAAAGAAACAGTAGATGCTATGGATAGAATATTAGATTTTAATGTAATTCAAGCATTTTATAAAGATTTTCCAGAAGATCGTGTAGAAAGACTTGTTAAAAAAATTCAAGCGACTACTTTAAAAAATATCCAAAAAAATAATTGGCTTTCAAAAAGTGCAAAAGAAAAAGCAGAAGAAAAAATTAGTACAATTCGTTTTCAACTTGTAAAGCCTAAAAATTTAAAAGATTGGGATTTTGAAAGAGAAATTGAATTATCGGCGACAAAATTTTTAAATAATCAAAAAATAATAACTCAAAGCGAATTTCAAAAAACTTTGGATGATATTACCTTGCCAGTAAATCCAAATGAGTGGAAAATGTCACCTTTAACAGTGAATGCTTATTATATGCCGACTGCAAATCAATTTGTTATGCCAATGGGTATATTACAACCGCCATTTTTTGATTCATCTAAATCGGATTTTGTTAATTTAGGAGCAATGGGAATGGTTGTTGCGCATGAAATTGGTCATTCTATTGATGATCAGGGTTCTAAATATGATGAAACTGGAAAAGTGAATCCTTGGATGGATAAAAAAGATTTAGAAATATTTCATCAAAAAACTGAAAGGCTAGTTAAGTTATTTGCAAAAGATGGTGTTGATGGAAAACTTACTTTAGGGGAAAATATAGCGGATTTTGTTGGGTTAAAAAATGCTTTTGAAACTGCATTTCCTGAAAATAATAATTCAGATAAAGAGCAAAAGAAAGAATTTTTCATTCAATTTTCACGTGCATGGTGTGGAGTTATGCAACCTAAAGAAAAAGAGTATTTATTAAAAATTGACCCTCACTCTCCTATTGAATTAAGAGTAAATAATCAAGTTAAACTCTCTAAAGATTTTGAACAGACTTTTTCTTGTAAAAAAACAGACCCTATGGTCTTACCTGATGATCAAAGAATAACTTTGTGGTAACAAATAAAAGCGAAAATTTAGAATAACTATATTTTCGCATTTGTGTGGACTTATGTTTGTCTTGTTTGGCCATTTCCTCTAACAAGCCATTTATAGCTGGTTAGTTCATTTAGAGCCATAGGCCCCCGTGCGTGTAGTTTTTGTGTGCTAATTCCTATTTCAGCTCCCATTTCAAATTGCCCACCATCTGTAAAAGAAGTCGGAGCATTTGCATATACAACAGCAGCATCAACTTTATGTAAAAACTCTTCAAGAACTTCTTTATCTTCTGCAATAATAGCTTCACTATGACTTGAAGTATATTTGTGAATGTGTGCTATGGCATTTTCTAATGAATCAACGGTTTTTATAGACATTTTATAATCTAAAAATTCAATGCCATAGTGCTCATTATGAGCGATATTAAGGAGACTAGCTGGATATTTATTTACTAAAAAAGCATGACTTATTTCATCGGCGTATATTGTCACATTCTTGCTTATAAGTGGTTCAATTAACTTAAATAAATCACTTAATCTATTTTTGTGAATAACTAATGTATCAAGAGCATTGCAAACACTAACTCTTCTTGTTTTAGCATTTTCAATAATACTTATTCCCTTAAGAAGATCACCGCTCTCATCAAAATATGTATGTACAATACCCGCCCCTGTTTCAATCACTGGAATTTTAGAGTTTTGTCTGACATAATCAATTAAACCTTTTCCACCCCTAGGAATACAGACATCAATTAATCCTGTTGCATTAAATAGTTCTTCAGCAGCATTTCTTTCATTAGGTAGAAGAAAAATAATTTTTGAGTTAACTTTATTTTCTTCTAAAGATTTTTTTATAATATCTATTAAAACTTTATTTGAATAATAAGCTTCTTTCCCACCTTTTAATATACAAATATTTCCAGATTTTAAGCACAAAGAAAAAACATCTAAAGTGACATTGGGTCTTGATTCAAAAATAACGCTTACAACTCCTAACGGAACTGAAATTTTTTGGAGTTTAAGCCCGTTTTTAAGATTTCTTTCTTCTAAAATTTTCTTTAATGGTGAAGGTATTTTTATAATATTTAATAAATCATTTGCAATTGTATTAATTCTATTTTCATTTAGCAGTAAGCGATCATACATAGGATTTTGAGGATTTACATTTGCAAGATCTTTTTTATTTTCATCAATAATTAATTCTTTATTTTTGATTAATTTATTAGAAATATCTAGTAAAATATCATTTATCTTTTTTTCATCTAGAGAAAAATTCTTTGATAAGTTTTTCATTTCAGTAAAAATTTTTATCAAATTACTCATAAAATTGACTCACATTAAAATGAAGTTGGTCGTAATGAACTATTTCAGGTTTACCTTTTTGTCCAATAAACTCTTTTAACTTTTCAGAGTGGTATCGTGCAATGCCTACGCCTATTTTTTTTCCTTTAGAGTTACAAATTTCAATTAAATCGCCTTTTTTAAACTCACCAGAAACTTTTTCAATTCCTACAGGTAAAATGCTTAAAATTCTTTGGTTGTCTTGAATTATTTTAAATAAACAATCATTAATATAAATTATTCCAGATGAAACAGGTGTATTGAAAGCAATCCATCTTTTTATATTAGATTTCTTTTTTGTAGGTAGTATTGTTGTTCCTATTTGTTTGTTACTTAATACCGCTAAAATGGCTTGTTCTTCTTGAATACTACAAATATGAGTAGTTATTCCTAAGTCTGACATTCGTTTTGCTATTCCTAATTTAGTAATCATTCCACCTCTTCCATGCTTTGATTTGGTAGTAGAAACTTCGGGCCAGCCATTTTGAGCAGGATCTATAATTGATATTAATTTGGAGTTAGGATCCTCTGGATTTCCATTATATACCCCTTTTACACTCGTTAAAATTATAAGTTTATCTGCATTAAATTGGGAGGCAATGAGTCCTGATAACTCATCATTGTCAGTAAACATAAGTTCTTCAATAGCTACACTATCGTTTTCATTAATTATTGGAACTATATTATTTTGTTGAGTGACTTCTTTTAATAATCTAGAGATATTTAAATAGTGTTGACGAGTATTAAATTCTTGTTTAGTAAGTAGTATTTGAGCGGCTAAAATACCATATTTTTTAAACATAATTGAATATGTGTGGAGTAATTCATGCTGACCAATACTTGCTAACAATTGTTTTTCTGCTGTAGTTGAACCATATTCTTTATCAAGAATATCTTTTGCAACTTTTCTACCCGATCCAACTGCACCAGAACTTACCAAAATGACCTGTATTCCATCTCTTTGTAACTTTGCTATTTGTTTTACAAGGTCTTGCATAGTCTCTTCTAAGACCGTTCCGTCTTTGTCTAAAATAGCTTGAGTACCTACTTTTATAACAATTTTCATTAATAATATCCTTTAATTAGGATGGGGATTGCTGGTGTTTTGGGTATAAAATTCTTAAAAAGAAGTTTGCAAAACTCTACCAATAATTTTATATCGTAAAATGAATTGCATTAGCAATCTTCTTTTTCTTACTTTTTAATATCTTCTTCTAACTAAAAAAGGTTTGTTATGAAAAGTATTTGTGTATTTTGTGGCTCAAATGATGGAGCCAAAGGCATATATATTGAGACGGCTAAAGCTTTAGGAAAATATTTAGCTAATAAAAACATTACCTTAATTTATGGGGGAGGGAATGTTGGTTTAATGGGTTCTATTGCTAATTCTGTTTTGCAAAATGGTGGTAAAGTTATTGGAGTCATGCCAGAATATTTAGTAAAAAAAGAAATTGCACATAAAAATTTAACTGAACTTCATATAGTGGAATCAATGCATGAACGTAAAGCATTAATGGCAAAATTAGCTGATGGTTTTATAGCTTTGCCTGGAGGATTTGGAACATTTGAAGAATTACTAGAAATTGTTACTTGGGCACAATTACTTTACCATAAAAAACCATGTGCTATATTAAACGTTGAGGGATTTTTTGATTATTTAATTAAATTTATAGAGCATGCTGTCAATGAAGAATTTATAAAAAAAGAAAATGGAAAACTTTTAATTTGTGAAAACAATATCGAAAATTTATTTTCAGTAATGTTAAACTGGAATCCTGTCATTGTTGAAAAGTGGATTAAATAAAATTAGGGGCATTTGTTACTTAATTTTGTAATTTTTTGCGCCTCTTTTTTGAATTTTATTTCGTATTTTTTATTTACTTCTTTTATCGATAAAATGTAAATAGAGTCAAAATCATCATCAGGCCAAAGAGGTATTTCATCTTTTATATTATTAGTATCACGTATAAATATTTCAGTCACAATATCAACTATTTTTCTATGTTCCCAAGAAATAAAAATCGTACTATTTTTGTAACCTGGTTTTAATAGCTCTTCTGCTAGTTTATTTACTTCATTGTATCCAATTTGAGTGTTAACTGGCATTGCAAGCTTAATTGCTGTAGGTTCTATAGTTGCGAGAGGTCTTACATATGAATGCTTAATTTCATCTTTCCCTATTTCTACGCTTGGATTAGGTGCAAATATATAGTCAGGTTTTCCAAATTTCTTTATCAAAATGTTTGGTAGTTTTAGTGATCTATTTAATCCTTGGCAATTTAACTGGCCAAGAGAAGAGTCGTTAAGCTTTTCTCCATGCCTGATAAAAACCAATTTTTCCAGATCTTGCCCTACAGCAAAAAAATGAATGGTTAAGAATGCTAGTATTCCAGTGATTTTGAATAGTTTGATCATTTTAGCCTCAAATTTAATGAAATTAAAATTACTTTCTTCATAAATATTCTATCTTTTTAGAATTAATTTTCTAGGTTGTCCCTTAATTGTTTCAGTGGTAATAAATTGAGGTGTATTTTAAATAAAGGAGCTACCCGTGACTAAATTTGAAGCTTTTAGTAAAGCCTTCGAACCATCGCAAACTGAAGATAAATTGCGTAATTTCTGGAGTATTAATAAATTTTATAGTTCAAAGAGAAATCCAGAAAAGAAACCTTATACCATAGTCATGCCTCCTCCTAACGTCACGGGCGATCTCACTATGGGCCACATGATGTTCACCCTTCAAGATATCCTTATTCGCTGGCATAGAGCTCTTGGGCTTGAAGCGTGTTGGATTCCTGGAACAGATCATGCCAGTATTGCTACAGAAGCTAAGGTAACAAAAATGTTAGCCGATCAAGGGATTTCAAAACGTGAATTAGGACGTGAGAAATTCTTAGAACATGCTTGGCAATGGAAAAATAATTATGGAAATAGAATTGAAGAAAACTTAAAAACGTTAGGAATTAGTTGTGATTGGTCTAGAAATACTTTTACAATGGACGAAAAATATTCTGCAGCAGTTACTAAAGCAATTGTAAAACTTTATAAAGATGGCCTTATTTATAAAAGTCATCGTCTTGTAAATTGGTGTCCAGTAAGCCAATCTGTTATTTCTGATGAAGAAGTAAATTTTGAAGAAAAAAATGGTTCGCTTTGGTATATTAGATATGCAATAGAAAATTCAAATAATGAGCATGTGATTGTTGCAACGACACGACCAGAAACAATGTTTGGCGATTTGGCAGTGGCTGTTCATCCAAGCGATGAAAGATACATGCATTTAATTGGAAAAAATGTAATTTTACCAATTACTAATAGAAAAATACCAATTGTAGCAGATCATTTTGTGGAAAAGGAATTTGGTACTGGTATTGTAAAAATTACTCCTGCACATGATATGAATGATTTTGAAGTAGGAAAGAGACATAAATTAGGTTTGTTAAATATTTTTCATCCCGATGCAAGATTAAATGAAAATGTTCCACATGCATATCAAGGTCTTGATAGATTTGTAGCGCGAAAAAAATTAATAGCAGAACTTGAAGAAAATGGTTTCGTTGAAAAAATACTTCCGCATAAGTTAGTTGTCGGTATCTCTGAACGTGGAAATGTTCCAATTGAGTTCTATTTAAGTGAACAATGGTACATAAAAATGGAAAAACTTGCTGAACTTACTTTAGATGCTACACGCTCTGGAAGATTAAAATTAATACCAGCTCATCAAGAAAAAACTTGGGAATATTGGCTCACAAATATCCAGGATTGGTGCATTTCTCGTCAATTATGGTGGGGACATCGCTTGCCTATGTATACTTGTGATCAATGTCAGCATGTGCATTGTGAAGAACATGCTCCTTTGAAATGCAGTAAGTGTGGACATACTTCTCTTACGCAAGATCCCGATGCATTGGATACATGGGCTAGTTCATGGTTGTGGCCATTTGGAGTTCATAATTGGGCTAATCCTTCGGAAGATGAAAAACTGGATTTAGAATATTACTATCCGACAGACGTTATTGTTACTGGAGCTGATATTATTTTCTTTTGGATAGCGCGTATGGTAATGGCAGGCGAATACTTTACAGGAGAAACTCCGTTTAAAGCTTGTTATTTTACCCCAATTGTTCGTGACTCGCGTGGAAGAAAAATGAGTAAGTCTCTTGGCAATTCACCAGATGTTTCTGCTGTAATGGCCAAATATGGTACAGATGCAATGCGTTTTTCTTTAGTAAACCAAATTGTTACGGGTCAAGATATTTTTTGGAGTGATGAATGTTGTGATCTAGGGAAAAATTTTGCTAATAAAATTTGGAATGCAGCTCGTTTTTTAACTATGAACGCTGAAAAATTTGATATTAATCCTGCAAATATTTCTTTTGATCAATTAAAAAATCGTTCAGATGACATAATAATGGGATGGATAACTAGTGAGTTTTTTGATTTAATTCAAAATGTTCATCAGGCGGTTGAAAAATTTGAATTTTCTCAATACACAAGTTCCATGTATGAATTTATTTGGATGACATATTGTGACTGGTTTGTTGAGTTAATAAAACCAAGATTATTTGATGAAACAAATTCTAAATTAGCAAAAGAAACATTAACTTTAGCTTTCCAAATTTTTGATGGTATCTTAAGGCTTATGCATCCAGTTATGCCATTTGTTACTGAAGAAATTTGGCAACAATTAAATCCTGAAAAGAAAAGTAAAACAATTGGATTTGAACAATTACCTTTGCCTAATATAAAATTAATTGACGAAAATTCTATTAGACATATGCGGGAAGTTCAAGCTGTTGTTGTAGCTGTTCGTGCAATTCGAGGTAAATTTAATATTCATCCAGCTACAGATTTACAAGTATATTTGCAAGATAAAAAGAATAAATTTGGAAATCTAGTCCCACAAATGGAAGCATTGGCTAAAGCTCAATTTCATTTTGAAACAACTAAACAAGGATTTTGTGCTCCTAGTTTAGTTAATGGTTCAGAAATTTTTGTTAGTTTGGAAGGTTTAGTTGATAGACAAGCAGAAAAAGAGCGACTAACTAAGAAAATAGAAAAAGTAACTACGACATTACTTGGTATTGAGAAAAAATTAAGTAATGCTGATTTTGTAAAAGGAGCTCCACCACATATTTTAGAAGGTGCCAAAAAGCAACTTCTTGATAATCAAAAAGAACTAGAAATGTTGCAAGAATCCTTAAAGTTACTTTAAGATAAAATTAAATATTTTTCTTAAAACGAAAGTAATGATATGAAATATTTATTTTGGTTAGATATGGAAATGTCAGGATTAGATCATTTAAAAGAGCGAATATTAGAAGTAGCTCTTTTAGTTACTGATCTAAATTATAATACTATCTATGAATATGAAGCTATTGTATATCAAGATCAAAGTATATTACAGGGGATGGATGCTTGGTGCACGGAGCATCATGGAAAAAGTGGTTTAACAGCTAAAGTTCCTAATGGAAAAAAAGAAACTGAGGTAGAAAAAGAACTTCTTGCTATTATTCAAAAGTATTCTCCGGGTGAAAGAGCTATATTAGCTGGAAATTCGATTGGACAAGATAGAAAGTTTATTGATCAGTGGATGCCCAATTTATCAAATGCTCTGCATTATAGAATGCTTGATGTTTCTAGTTTTAAGATTGTATTTGAGGGTATTCATAATAAAAAATATGATAAAAAGCATAAGCACAGAGCCATAGATGATATTAAAGAATCTGTTGAAGAGTTAAAATATTATTTACAGTTTGTTAAAATATCATAGTTAGCTTTAAATATTATCTCTTAACTCTTCTAACATATGGTTTTCACCTACAATCCAGAGAATATCGTTTTCAAATAATTCGCAATTGGCTTTTGGACTTTTAATACGAATATTATTTCTTTCTATTCCAACAATAGTGCAGTGATATTTTTCACTGATATTTGTATCTTTAATTAATTTTCCATTTAAACTTGAGTCATTTTTAACTATAAATTTTTGTAAGCAATAATCCATAATTTCTTTAGCTTTATTTTGTGTATTTGATGAAAATTCAAGATCTTTTTTGAATTTTTCAATTTCTTCATCAGTAGCAAAACAAAGTAAAATGTCTTGCGGAAAAATTGTTTCATTAGGTTGAGGAGATATAAATAAATTTTGATTTCTAAGTAACCCTACTATGTTAATCCCATATTGATCTCTAATATTAGTATCAGAAATTTTTTTTCCAGCCAAAAAAGAATTATAAGGAATTATTATTTCTATTAAATGTGCATCCCATGGAGCTAAACTTGAGTTAACGTGTTCTAAATTACTTGAATTTGATTCTTGATTAAAATTAGATTTAAACTTGTCTTCAAACCAGATATAATAAGCAGAAACTTGTCTTCTAAAAAATTTAAGAAAAATTAGAGAAATTACAATTATAACACTTAATGTGATAATTGAGGGAATAAAATTTAAACTTAAAAAACCAATAATTAGTAAGGTAATAATTCTTACTAAAAACTGTATGATAGCTTTTCCTCGCATAGAACTTTTTGAGTGTATATTTTTAGTATCGCACGTGAAAATATTTAACATTGCCCAAGTACTTGGAGCTCCTAAAATAAAAGCAGTAAGCCAAGAAAAAAAGTTTGCAAGTTTTTCAGACTCAATATATATGTTTATTTGCGGCTCTAAAAATACAGATACTAATGAGTAAATTGTTATTAAAACTATTAAATTTAATAACCATTTGAGAATTTTTAAATTATTTGTTTTTTGTTTTTCTTCAACAATACTAAATTTTTGGAACCAATTTATATAATTGTTAATATAATTCATAAGTTTTTTTGGTATTATATTTTCTACATTACTTGCAGAAGTTAAAGAGTATTTGATTAAATAAGGTGTTGTAAATGTCGTTATTGTTGAAGCTGCTACTATAATTGGATAAAGTTTAGAATCAATCACTTTAAAAGCAGTCCCTAAAGTTGCAATAATAAAAGAAAACTCACCAATTTGCGCAAGGCTGAAACCAGATTGAACCGCAACAGGAATTCTTTGTCCCGTTACTATTGAACCTAAAGTAACAGAAGACATTTTTCCTAAAATAATTACAAAAGAAATTACAAGTATAGTTGATAGATTGTTTATAATTGCACTTGGATCTAACAACATACCAACAGAAACAAAAAATACAGCTCCAAAAAGATCTTTTAATGGCTGGACTAAATGTTCTATATGTTTTGCTTCTGGGCTTTCAGCAATAATTGAGCCCATAATAAATGCACCTAATGCCACTGAGTAGTTAAAATATGAGGCTAATGCAACTAGTCCAAGGCAAAGTGCAATTGCAACAACTACTAACATTTCATTATTTTTTTGCTGCCCAACTTTTTTTACAAATCGTGGAACTAAAAACATTCCAATTAAAAACCATGCACCAACAACTACAGCTAATTTACCACTAGCAATTAATAATTCTAAGCCATTAAAACTTGCTGTCATGGAAATATTTGTCAGAGCTACTAGCATTAATATTGCTGCAAGATCTTCAACAATTAATATTCCAAACACCAATTCAGCAAATCGTTTGTTTTTTAGTCCAAGTTCTTCAAATGCTTTTATAATTATAGTTGTTGAGGAAATTGCAATCATACAGCCGAGGAAAATAGAATCCATATTGGACCAACCAAGAAGTTTGGCAGTTAATAAGCCAATAGAAATCATAAAAATAATTTGTATGATAGCTGTACCAGCAGCAGAAATTCCTACTTTTGCTAAACGGCGAAAACTGAATTCTAAACCTAAAGCAAACATGAGAAAAATAACACCTAATTCAGCTAAGGTTTTTAAAGAATTAACATCTACGATTGAAAAAAAGGGATGAGTATAAGGTCCAACTATAATACCTGCAACAATATAGCCTAAGACAACAGGTTGATTAATTTTCCTAAAAACATATGTGACTACTGCAGCTACACCAAGAATCACCGCTAAATCAATAATTAATTGTGGAATATGGGTCATTTATTATCCTTCATTTAGTAAAAAAATGAATTTACCATTATAACCTAATTCATAATCTAGCATTGAAAAATAATAAAGAATTATAAATAATGTTTTGTTTTTTTAAAAACAAGCATTAAGGAAAGTTTATATGTAAGTATTATCAAAAAAATTAATTAATAATTTATATATTTTATTTAATATATAAATTATATAAATTATTTATTACAGCTTAAAGGACTAAATAAAAGAAACTGACCTTTTTTATAAGTATTTTCAATTGCAAAACTAGAAAGATGTTCATTAGAATTATTTACTGGTATCAGATTGTAAAAAGAAGAATCATCAAGGTTATATTGAATTCCTTTTTTGCACGATTCACTAAGTTTTCCTAAAATCTCAAAAAAATGTTTTTCATTTTTTGAAATGGAAAAGATTTTAGTTTCATTCCCATTACATAGTATAGTTTTAGTTTCTCCTAAAATCTTGATATTTTTATCTTCCAAATAAGAATTTGCGTAATTACTTTCTGATTTACAAAAAATATTTACTTCTTCTAATTGGTTAGCAAGAATAATATTAGAGAATAAACAGGATGTAAAAATGAAACTTATGTTTTTTAGCATATAAAAACTCCCTTTTTTTGCTAACTTTTCTAAAATGTGGATACTAACGGGAAAGGATTTAATAAATTCGTGATCTTATAGATAACAAATTTTGCTTGTAAAGCAAAATAGGATTTACCTTTAAATAAAAATTATTAATATTATGTGGTTATCTAGTAATCTTTTTTTTTGAGTTTTTTGTTTGACAATGCAACTGAATTGCTTTACAAACCTTTTAGTCGGTAGAGTTTTCTCTCCAAAGGAGTTTGAATGAAAAGGCTTGAGGATTTATCTCCTATAGCACATCGCATTATTGATGCCGCTGAACAATTGATTCAGCAAAATGGGTATAATGGTTTTTCTTACGATGATATCTCACGGCAGGTAGGGTTAAAAAAACCAAGTATTCACCATCATTTTGCGACAAAAGCAAATTTGGTTAGTATGGTAGTTGAAAGATATACAAGTCGTTTTGCAGCACTTTTAAGTGAATTAGAACGCAATAATCATACAGCACTGCACAAACTAAATGGATATATCCAGCTTTTTAGTAAAACTTTCGAAACGAATAGAAGGCTCTGTGTTTGTGGAATGTTAGGCGCTGAAGCGGATATTCTTCCTCCTGAAATAACAAAAGCAGTAGGAGAATTTTTTGAACTCAATCAGCAATGGCTAACTAAAGTATTTGAAGAAGGTACAAAAAGTTTGGAATTTAAAAGTAACATTGATTCTAAAAAACAAGCTTTGTACCTGTTGTCTGCTTTAGAAGGAGCTATGATTGTTGGCAGAGGTGTTGGTTCTGATTCTGCGTTATTGGAAGTAGCGCAATCAGCAATTCATTCCCTTGTGAAGTGAATTTTTTTTGAGAACATTACAAACCAACTAGTCGGTTTGTAATACAAGGATGGATCTGTTTCTGTCTTTTGCTACTAAATTTTATGAAATTGGAGTTTTGTCATGGCTAAGAGAATATTAATGGTTTTAACTTCTCACGAAGATATGGGCTTAAGCGGTAAAAAAACTGGTAACTGGTTTGATGAGGTAGCTACTCCTTACTACACTTTCAAACAAGCTGGGCATGAGGTTGTTATTGCTTCTCCAAAAGGTGGAAAAGCACCAATTGATCCTTTCAGTTATGAAGAAATGTTTATGACAGAAAACACTCATAAATTTCTCAAAGATGAAGCTGCTATGCGTGCATTAGCAAATACATCTGTACTTCGGAATATTGATTATCGTGCATTTGATGCAGCCTTTTTCCCTGGTGGTTATGGACAACTTTGGGACTTAGCAAGTGATTCTTTTGCACTTCAAATGATTCAAGACTTTTTATATTCTGAAAGATTTGTTGCTCTAATTTGTCATGCACCAGCTATCTTGCGTGATGCTAAAAAACCAAATGGTGAACCTTTAGTAAAAGGTCTAAACGTTACAGGATTTTCTAACTCAGAAGATGATGAACTTGATTTATCAAGACATCTATTGTTTCAATTAGAAACAGCTTTAAAAGAAAAAGGAGCAATTTATCATCGTTCAGAGAAAAATTGGGTACCTAAAGTTGTTACTGATGGTTTCTTAATTACAGGTCAAAACCCCGCTACTTCTCCATTTATTGCTAAAACTTTAGTTGAGCAAATGGCGAAATAAGTAAACAAAGTTTAGTATTTACTAAACTTTGTTTTTTTTGTTTGTCAAGATCATCACTGTTAAATTCTTTTAAACTTTCTTAATTTAAATTAGAATAAAATCTATTTATAAAATGGGAGGAGTTAAAAGGAATGTTGGCGAAAATTAAAAAAACTTTTTATATTCTTAGTATTATATTCTTTAGTATATCATCCTATGCCAAAAAACCAAAAATTGCAGTTGTAGTTAAATCTTTAAATAATGAATTTTTTAAAGAAATGCGCAATGGTATTGAGCAATACAAAACAATTCACTCGGATAAAGTAGAAGTTATTTTTAAAGGAGTTCAAACGGAAACTGACCATGAAGGACAACTAAAAATTATTAATGAACTTGTTAAAGCAAAAATAGATGCCTTAGTAATAGCTCCCGTTGATTCTTCTAAAGTAGTGCCCACAGTTTTAAAACTCCTTAATCAAAATATAATAGTTATTAATATGGATAATAAAATTGATGATAGAGAATTAGCAAAATATAAAATAAATATTCCATTTGTTGGGCCAAGTAATTTTAATGGAGCAAAGGAAGCTGGAGCTGTACTTGCCCAAGAAAAATTAAAAAATGGGGATAAAGTTGCAATTATTGAGGGCTTATCATCATCTGTAAATGCAAAATCAAGAAGTGAAGGTTTTAGAGAAGCTATGCGTGAAGCTCAAGTAACTGTGGCACAAGTAAAGTCAGCTGATTGGGAAGAAGCTAAGGCGTATGAAGTTACAACTCAATTTTTAAAAGAAATAGATAATTTAAAAGCTATACTCTGCGGAAACGATACAATGGCAATTGGAGCAATTAAAGCAATTGAAAAATTGAATTTTAAAGATAAGGTTTTTGTTGTTGGATATGACAATATTCCAAGTATAAAACAATATTTCAAAACAAAGGAATTGTTTGCAACTGTAGATCAATTTCCGGCTTTACAAGCTACAACTAGTATAGACTTAGCTGTTGAAGCTGTGAATAAAAAGATGAAACAAAGTGATTTACCAAATGTATTAAAAACTAAAACAGGTGTTATTTTAAAAGATTAAACTCGATACGATTTGTATTATAGAATTTTATCATATTATATTTTTGCCAAATTTCTTTTGTTTTACTTGAAAATAATGCTTCGGATAGTGCTTCACGCAATTTTTTTACTAATTGTTGCTTTAAATTATTGTTACAAATTAACCATTTTTCCACTTTAAAAATTTCTAAATTAGGTTTAATTTTTTTTGTATCTTCTTTGTTTAAAAGATCTAAATTAATGTCGCTTATTAAAATATCAAATCTATTTGAAAGTAACATTTTTATTGCTGAATCAGACTTAAATATTAAAGAGTATTGTATTCCATTCAAGGATAAAATGTCTTTAACCTCAGCTATATCTATCACTCCAACTTTATATTTTTTTAAATTTTGAATACTTTTTAAATTTATGTTACTTTTTTTTGCGCTATATGCCCATATCTTTAATTGAGCTAGTTTACTGACATACAAAAGAATTTCCGAAGTTTCTGGTGAATAATTGGCAGAAAATACACAATGATTTGGCGTTTTTTCAATATCTTTAAGACCTCTGCGTGTAGGTGTTTTTTGAAACTCAAATTCTATATCGTGTTCATTTGCTATTATTTGAAATGCTTCAATAAAAGGTCCAGTTAATTTATCGTTTTTTTCAATAATAAATGGTTCCATAGTTTCAGCTAATAAGATAATCTTATTGCTTTGAGAAAATACAGGCAAGTAAATAAGGCAATAGAAAGCAAGAAAGCACTTAAATAGCATTTAGAATTTCCTTATTTGCTGTCATTAGTTTTTTAATTATATCAAACAATTAATTTTTACAAAATACATTTAAATTAAGTTGTTTTAAATAGGAATTGTTACTTTGGAATATAGCCAGTATTAATTAAAAAAAATTCTTGAGATAATTTAATTGAAGTTTTGGAAATAAAAAAGGCTAGCTTTACAGAAAGCTAGCCTTTTTTTCGCGGAAGAAATTATTTCGAATTTCTTGCTTTATTAACAAAAGAATTTAAACGGCTGATACGACGAGCCATATTATTCTTATGAATAGTGCCTTTTTGACGAGTTTTAGCAATTGCTGATTGAGCGTTGCGTAATAATGCATCAATCTGAGAAAAGTCTTTTGCTTGTACAGCTTCAAGAACTTTTTTTACCGCAGTTTTCATAGTGCTCATATTAGCACGGTTGCGGAGACGGCGGACTTCAGTTTGACGTGCGCGTTTTTCGGAAGATACGTGATTTGCCATGATGGACTCCAAAAAATAAATAAGTATGTGCTGCGAAAAAAAAAGGTGTTATTACACATACTTGGCTGAACCAATATAACACCAGAAACACTCACTAGGTGCATTGGATACCTAGTAGATTAAACAATTATCTTTTAGTAAGAGCAGCAAGATCTACTTTTTTGATTTTAAGAAGATTTGCAACGCTATCAGTCGGACGACAACCTACACCATACCAGTGAACTAATCTGTCAGTTTTGAGTTCTACTTCAGATTGTGCTGTCATAGGGTTATAGTAGCCTACTCGCTCAATAAAACGGCCATTACGCGCATTACGAGAGTCAGTAACTACCACGTGGTAAAAAGGACGGCCTTTGTTGCCTAATCTTTGTAATCTAAATTTAAGAGCCATGATTTACTCCTTGAATGACTTTTGCCATGTATTGAGGCACTTGCTGCCAGGGTGTCATGTTTAAAGCGTAATTGCCTTAAACTCAACCAAGCACAGGGTGCGTTGCGAGTGAATAATCGTATGAAGCTAGGTTCAGACGACAACGTAATTGCCTCTGATAGACCCTTCTGCAAGAATTGTCAAGAAAATATAAGGATATCTACAGAAATGAGGGATAGGAGTTATAACTAGAAGAAATTCTGCTTTTTGGTATAATTTCATAAATTTAAGGAGTTCAATGTGCAAACAGATTTTCTTAAACGAGCATTATATATCACTAGCGAAGAAAATTTAGCACAAATTATGGCAGGTGCCTTAAAAAGGTGTGGAGCTCGAGAAATTATTAGAGTCCGAAATGTCGCTGAAGCTATTGATATTATATATAAAAAAAGGGAATTAATTCATTTTGTATTAGAAGATGTCACAATTTTTGAGCATTACCACTTTTTTCCATCTAGGTTTATCAATGCAGGATACAGGTTTAAAGTTCCTCCTCCCTGCATAGCAGTCTGTGAAGTTAATGATAATCTTGATTTAAAACTTCTTAAGGAAGCAAAATATGCAGATTATGTACCCAAGCCACTGAATGAATCTTTTTTAGAGCAACGAATTAGAAATTCATATTTAAAAAGCTATCAATATCAAGAAACGGGTATTCTAGTGGCTGCTATTGAATCATTACTTACCAACAAAGAACCTGAGAAAGCATTGGCAATAGCTCTACCTGCATTTGCAAGAGTAACCCGAAAAAGAGAAAATATTATGGCTTTAGCTAATATATACTATGAATTAAAAGAATATAAATTTTCAGAACTCGCTGTAAAATTTCTTCTTGCGCAGAATAAAAACGATATTGGAGCTAAAAATATGCTTATGAAAATATTGTTAGCTAGTGGTAGAGTTAATGAAGCAAATAAATTAAAATTTTAATGAAAATGAAATATCTGAAATTACAAAGGGGATTATTTCATG
The DNA here is from genome assembly GCF_009792895.1 of Pigmentibacter ruber. Taxonomy (NCBI): domain Bacteria; kingdom Pseudomonadati; phylum Bdellovibrionota; class Oligoflexia; order Silvanigrellales; family Silvanigrellaceae; genus Pigmentibacter; species Pigmentibacter ruber. The sequence continues at coordinate 137,622 of NZ_WSSC01000004.1, read as the reverse complement.
CAATTGATAAAAAAAATATTATGTGTCACTGATCTATCTGATGAATCAAAAAATGCAGAAGTTATTGCATTAAGATTTGCTAATGTATTTCAAGCTGAATTAACTATTCTTAGTTGTGGAGAGTATTATGCTCATGTTCCAAATAATTATTTTGATGAGAATGTAATTCAACCACAGCCTGAGTATCCACATACTGAAGATTATATAAGATTTATAGAACAAAAAAAGCTTGAAACTATCGATCATTTTAAAAACTTAAGTAAAATATTTAATTTAAGTCTTCCTGAAAATATTCTTTTTGAAATTAAGCTAGATAATGAAGTAACAGCGACAATCGATGCTGTTGAAGAGAAACATTATAATTATGACTTAGTGATTGTTGTCAAGCAGCAATATAATTTTTGGGAAAGAATTTTATTTGGTTCACCTGCAATAGAAATTTGTGACGAATGCCATATTTCAACTTTGCTTGTTCCTGAGAGTGAAGATTGGATTAATTGGATGCCTAAAATAATTACTTTTGCAAGTTCATTAACTGAAGATAGTTTATTAGCAGAAAAATATGCTACTGAAATAACTGGAAAACTTAAAACAGATTTAACAATTTTACATATTATTGATACATTAAATTTGCATTTTGATTTAAATGTATCACATATTTTTCCAATAGATTATGTCCCTTCACAAGTACAAAAAGAAACTATTGAAGAAATAAAAAAGCAAAAACAAATTCAGTTAAATACTGTCTATGAAAGAGTTAAGCAAGAAATTAAAAATAGTAATATTGTAACTTATATGGATTTTGGTCGGGTTGGAGATGAAATATTGAATTACATTAGTAAAAATTCTGATCGAAATCTGCTTGTCATAGGGGCAAGTGCTGGTAGTGCTTTGAAAAGATTTTTTTTAGGGAGTAAGACAGCAGCAATTGAGGAAGCTTGTCAAATTCCATTATTAATTGCTCAAAAAATACCCACCCATTTTATTGAAAAACAGTAGCATTAAAATACAATTTATGTTAGTCTCCAGCTAGACTTCGTTGAATAAAGGAGTACTTATGCCAATTCAAGTTGCAGCGGATGGTTTTGAATTAACTAATGCATTAAAAGATGCTTGTGAAGCAGAAACAAAAGATAAATTGTATCCTATTGCTTTAAATAATATTACAACTAAATGGACCTTATCAATCCAAAGAGAAGAGCAAATTTCCCATTTAATTTGGTCAGATGGTAGTTTTAATGGTAATGTAACAGTAAAATCATCTGATATGTACAATAGTATTCATCAATGTGCAAAAAAAGCATTAGAACAAATGAAGAAGAGTCATGAAAAAAAGCAAAACCATAAAGCAACTAAATTTTCTCAAAACATTTATGCTGAGGAATAAAATAACTTAACAAATTCAGATTATGAAGTTTAAAAGCAAAGCAGAAGTAAAAATTTACTTCTGCTTTGCTTTTTCCTCTAAATGAACTATCAAAGAAAGTACTTCGTTCATTTTTTTTGTATTGCTAGCTAAATAAAAAGACTCTAAAGATTTTATTGCAAAATTATCTTCAGTGAAATCTAATCCATATGCGCACTCATATAAAGAACCCGATATGTCAAAGTAACCTAAGGTCATAAAAAGTGCAGCGGGTTTTGCACAAATATCTGTAGAAATTTTAGATGTATTCCTAATTTTGTCAGTTAATTCTTTTGGCAGAGGTTTTTTTTCTTTAGCCAAACTCAATGCATTTGTAATAATTTTTTTATTATCTGCATTGCTAAACATTGGAGAGTAAAAATTATTTTCAATCATTAAGATTAAAACTTCATAAATTTTAATAGCAGAAAAAAAGATACTATTACTATGAAGTAAAAACGCATCAAGAAGCATATTTTCTGGATTTGTTTCTTTGTTCTGAATTGCTAATATAAATTCATATTGCTTTAAATCATTGTATTTGAGATAATTAGTATTATTTTTAGCAGTATTTTTTAACGCTTCTCCATAAATTAATTGATAATTTTTTATATTAAAAAAAGAAAGTAGAAATAAAAAGTTTACTAGTATAATTGCTATAAAATAAATATAATAGTTATCAATAAATTTCTTTTTTATTAAAGAGTTACTTTTTTCAGACAATATAATTTTCAAATTCCAATTGTGCTTAGTAGTTAAGGCAAAACCAAATAATACTCCAGCTATTGAGCCGCCTAAATGAGCTGCCCAATCAAATATAGTTGAAAATATTCCAAATCCAATATTCAATATTATATTAACAAGAATAATGTTCCCAAGTTGCATTCCAGTTCTTTGATGTTTTAATTGAGCTGAAATTTTTTCTTCGTACTTTTGGATAACATAAAGACAAAACAAAATGCCAAATATACTGCTCGATGCTCCAGCAGATGTACTTGGTATAAAAGCAAAACTACAAATATTTCCTGTAATACCAGCTACAAAATATAAAATAATTAAATTTTTAGAACCTGCTATATATTCAAAAATTCTGCCAACAGACCACAAACCAAACATATTCACTACAAGGTGAATTAAATTTACATGAAGAAAAATTGGAAAAAAAAACGCTGGATTTCGCCTAAGGCGATAAGACCATTTTCTTTAGCTCCAAATGATATAAGAGAAATTAAGCCAGGTCCTTGAACAATTTTTTCTAAATTAAAAGTATTTTGATAGCTAGTAAAAAAATATATGCTGATGTTTAAAAAAATAAAAAACTTTGTTGCAGGTGCATTGCTTCTTGCTAAAAAGTTAAATCGTTCCTGTTTAGTCATACAATTTACTTCCGAAACTAAAAATTAGTTAGATGAATTGTTAAGGGATATCAATTTTTCGAAAAAAACTTTCACCTTAGAGCTATTCGATAAATAAGATAATTCCTGCAATTTTGCAAGAAAATATTCAATTGGTTTTGTATTGCCATGATACCAAGCATATGAAATGCTATTTATATTTTCTCCCGTAAATTTTATAGTTTGTTCAAAATAAATTTTTATAAATTTAGGTTTTATTTCATTTTTAAGAAATAGATAACTATAATTGACAAAAATATCGTCAAGTAATATGGGAGATATAAGGTTATAAATTTCTTTATTTTTAAGAAGTTTGTTTTTTATGAAAAAACCTAAAATAAAATTAGTAATAAATTTTGCTTTCTCTACATTAAAGATATTTTTTTTATACTTGAATATAAAATATTTTTTGGGAAAAATTTTAACACTTACTTTTTTCCTTGAATTGTAGTAACCGTAATAGATATTTTTTCCTGAAGTGTTTTTGACCAAAATATTATTTTTATTTATTATTCTTACAAATCCTGAAATAACTATACTTCTTATAAAAAATGAATTAAATTTATTTTCGTATTCTGCAAAGTATTGGTAATTAGTAAGGCCATTATTTAAAAATACTACAATTTTTCTTCCATTTAAAGAACAAAACTTATTTCCTAATTCGATTATATATTCTCTAGATTTATCTATTTCTTCAGGAGGTAAGCAAATATAAAAAATTATTGTTTCATAGTTGTTGCTATTTTTTAAATTTTTTAAATCAAAAATATTAATAAAGCTTTTAAAAAGAAAGTGATTACAATGATTATTTAAATCTTCTATAAAAATAGGCTTATTAGGAATGGTTTTTGAAGCAATATATAGAGCTGACTCAGGAAATTCTTGCTGAATCCTATATGCCATAAAAAGTCCTAAAGCTCCTCCACCAATTACTATTCTAAGCACCTGCTTCTTTTTTTGAGTAGGATTATTTAGTGGGGGCAAAAGGGAAAACACTTTTTTTCTCCAATAAAAAAAGGTATGGCTGGTTTGTTGCAACAGGCTCTTAAACTGCCAACTTATGATTCTATACTATAAAAAGAAATCCGGACATAGTTGGTAAATGTTTTAAGATTTAAAACAAAGAAAACTATGAAAGGAAGGAATTTAATGAATAATTCTAATCCTGTATGTTATGAATTAGCAATTTATATTGATGAAGAAAACAAGGATATGCTTGCCTCAGTATTGGAGCAGTTAGGAATAGATGATTTTGTCATCGGTTCAATAGATTGTGATATACCAGCTGAATATAATCCAGACATGCCTAAACCTGATTTTTACACGGATCTTGCAGAAAAAACTCCTGCTTTGATTTATAGTGAAGATTTTGAGTACTTACAATCTATCCAAAACTCTTTGGAGTATGTATTTAAGTCGATTCAGTTTCCATTCGATTCAAATACATTTCAAATTAAACCCATTTCTGATCAAAACTGGCGTGAAAGCTGGAAAGCTTCATTTAAACCTATCCTTTTAGAAGATAAAATTGCAATATTACCTCCATGGGAAAAAATAGAACAATTTACTCAACAACATAAAATAGTCATTAATCCTGGAATGGCATTTGGTACAGGGCAGCATGAAACCACTAAACTATGCTTGAAAGCTATGTTGAATTTTTCAATACCTAAATACGTTCTTGATGTAGGTACGGGTAGTGGAATATTAGCTATTGCCGCAAAAATGCTTGGAGCTGAATATGTTTTAGGTACAGATTTAGATCCAGACTGCTTAAAAATTGCAACTGAAAATGCAAAAGTAAACAATGTAACTGATATAGATTTTATAATTGATCACTTAATAAAAATCGAGAAAAGTGATTTTCAAATGGTGATAGCAAATATTGAAAGTAAACCATTGCAAACAATTATGCAGCCTATTTGTGATCATGCGGGCAGTGATGCTATAATTATTCTATCTGGAATTTTAGTTTCTGAAATGCATGATTTTAAAAATTTTATGCAACAATTTCAGACTAATTTTTTAAATGAATATATCCTTGGAGATTGGTGTTCTTTGGTGTACCAAAAGAAATATTAAGTCTCCATAACAACATTGAGTAGAAAATGGAAACTGAATCCTATGACATAGTCATTGTAGGTGCTGGTCCTTATGCTTGTTTTTCTGCTTTATTTTTAAGTCAACAGAATTTTAAAATTGCAATTATACATCCTGAAAATACTGAACCTTTAGATACATTTATTCATTCATTACAAATTTGCTGGCCTTCTTTAAATGATCCACCAACTCGCGCAAATGTGGCACATGGAAATGATGTGGCAAAATATTTACAGGAATTTTGTGCAAATGGTGCAAATATATTTTTTCAAAATATTTTAAATATTCTTGATGAAAAACAAAATTGGCAACAGCTTCCTTGCTATAGAATTGGGATGCAAGATTTTGAATATCAAGAATTAGAAGAAGCTAGTAAATTAGGATTTAATTTGAGTTCTACCGATGATCCTAAAGTTTTTAAAGAGCTTTTTAATAGTTTACAATGTTTGAATGCGGAAAAATTTAAAAAAACAATGCTTGATTATCTTCAGGGGAATAAAGTTAAGTTTATCAAAAGCCGTGTCAAAGATATTTCTGAAAAAAATGATGGATGTTCAATTATATTAGAAAATAAAATGAAATTAAATGCTGAAGTTATTATTTTAGCAAATGCATTAAAAATTTCTGAAATTCTTAATAAATACAAAGAAATTTTAGTTCCAATGAGTGACTGTTTGTTGGAATATTCTTTTTACTTTAAGAATATTATATTTTCTAATCCAATTTCATTTCGTGCTGCAAACGGACATTTTGCAGGTACTATTTTTCAAAGAGATCAGAACATATTTATGAAGTTTACAGGTCCGAGATTTTTACTTCCATCAGCTGGAGCTGGTATTTATTTAGATGAAAGTAAAATAACTCCAGAAAATTGGGAAAAAATTATAAATTATCATTCGAAAGTAATTCTTCCTTTTTTGAAAACCCATTTTGAATTTCCTTTCTTAAATAATATAGATGAATTAAATATGTATTTAATTAAAAAAAATATTTTGGTTGATTGTTATCCATGTGATGAATTACCATTATTAGGTGAATTTGGTAAATTAGGAAAAATTCTTGGAAACACAGGATGGCTTGCCACTGGTTTTTCAGCAGGTGTTTGGGCAGCTTATATAACTCATGAGTTAATTATGAATGAGAAAAGTTATTTTTTACATAGTAGACTCCATCCAAGAAGATTTTTTACTCGGTTTATTAAATCTTAATAAATAATGCTTTCTTTTAATTTTGTGAGAATTCATGTTTAGATAAAAATTAATTGACTTTTTATAAAAATAATAATAATATTAAAATGATTCTGAAATAATTTAAATATCTTGCTTTAAGCTTCTTAAAAAGAAGAGTAGTTTTTAAGATAAAAATATCATTTAGTACGTAGACAATGTTCTTTTTTTTTATTATTTAATATTTGAATGACTTGTTAAGAATTTTGAATATGGAAAATATTGCAATGAAGTTTAAAAATATTGATTTAAAAAGATTTGCATTAGCAATTTTGATCCCATTTTTTGTTTTTTTTATATTTAATAAGGCAAAACAATTATTTTCAAACCAGGTTTCATTTCCTGCTGAAGAAACAATAACGATTAATCTTTCAGAGATACCACAAATTCCTTGGGATACATCAAAGGCTGTATCACATGTAATTGAAACTTTTACAGCTTCAGTTAATGGATGCTTAATATCAAGAGACGATGCAATAACTACTGATGAATTGAAGCAAAACTCGTTGATAGAGCGCTATTACTGTGAAGATAATATTTGCCAAGCATTTTTAAAAAAGAATGTCTATTTTCATAATAAAAGAGAAGTTACTGCATATGATGTTGAATTTTCAATTTTGAGAGCATTATTACAGAGGAAAAAAAACTATGTAGTGACATCACTCTTAAATGATATAGTTGGTATAGAAGAATTAAAAAATACAAATAATCTTCCTTTTACAGAGGTAAATTCAATAAATTATCCAACCGGCTTAGTAAAAGGAATAGAAGTAGTAGATAATTATAACATCATTTTTAAGCTAAAGTGGCGGAACAAATTTTTTTTAAATAAAATATCTATTGGAAGAATACCTATTGTACCTATAGAAGAACTGGATAAATCTTACACTAACTGGAAAAAATACCCTATAGGTTTTGGAAAATATAAAGTAGAGTATGTTAACTGGGAAAAGTACGAATTTATCTTAAAAAAATTTAATCGCAAAGAAAATATACCAAAATACATAAGATTTATATTTAGTAGCAAAGATGAGGGCGATATAAAAATTTTGCTAGGTGATAGTGGAAGAGGAAAATCAGGCACAGATAGAAAGATTATTTTTCCTAATATTTATTCTAATGGAGGTTTTCTGTTTAATTTTAGAACGGAATTAGGAAAAAATAAGAAATTTAGAGAAGCAATTTCACTTGCTTTAGATAGAGAAAAGATAGCAGATACATCGTTATATAAAGAAATTATTCCAGAAGATCAAATGATACCAGCTTTTAGCGTATTAAAGGAATATAGAATTCAAAAGCCCTTGCAAAAGCAAAATATCGAGAGAGCTAAGCAGCTCTTAAATTCGATACCTCATTCATTGTGGAAAAATAAAGTATTTCATGTCCATACATATTGGGCAAATATTAAAAATATTAATTCGCTTCCTTATATTCAAGAAATAAAAAAGCAACTTGCAGATGTTGGAATTCAAGTAAAATTTTATGATACAGATCTTAACTATCCGAAATTTTCTGACAATGATAGCAATGTTCTTTGGTGGACCGGATTTGGTTTTTCTTCAAATGATCCAAATAAAAATTTCTCATTTTTTAAAACAACTGCATATTACGCAAATGAAGGGCCAAAAGATAGCTCCTTTGATTCTTTGTATGAACTTTCTATAAAAAATATAAATGATACTTCTTATTATGCAAAAAAAATGTCTGAATATTTTTATAATAACAATATTTTTGTTGTTGTCTTGAATCAAAAAATGTCTTTTGCTTATAATTCTGAACGTCTTTCATCCTTAGGCGAACAACATAATGGTGTTTTATTTTATGTCTGGAAATTAAAATTAAGATAGATTATTCAATGATAAATAACTCATTATTTCTTTGCCATTTTAGTATTTGTTCAGTATCTTTTGAAATGATTTCTTCATCATGATGAACTAAATAAACATAGCCTGGATGGCCTAGAGTGTCTTCAGTCTTTTTTACTGCATTGCCTATTTGATTTAATCCTGAGAAACAAAAAAACGAAAACATTCTTTCAATACTATACTTTTTTGGGAAATCTAGTAGTATACCATTTTTCTCGTATATAAAAGAAACTTCATTTAAGTGCTGTTTTTTAGAATACTTTTTATCAGCAAATTCTTGCATGAATAAATCATGATTAGAATAAACTAATGCAAGAAGTTCAGATTGTGTTTTATCTAGTGCTTGTTTAAATGCCTCATCTTCAATTGAAGCTCCCATTAATCTTGCGTTTAATTCAATTAAAATAGGGCCATCTTTTGTAAACATAATTTCATTATGTGCAGCTCCATGCGAAAGTTCCAAAGCATCTAGAACTTTTTTTGTATACTCTATTAATTCTATTTCTATTTTTCCGTCACTATCGCATAATGACATAGATTCAAATAAAAAAGCTCTATCTTTTAATCTTCTTCTATTTTGTTTCCATATATCTGAAATATAATGCTTTCCGTTCCAACTAACAGTATTTACAAAATACTGTGTACCCTCAATATACTCTTGAATTAGCACTTCTTCATTTTTAATGCCTAGCTTATTTTCTTGGTACATAATTCTACTAAAAGCTTGTTCAATTTCATTTGTATTTGCACAAATGGTAACTCCATCACTAGCGGCGCTATTGAGTGGTTTAACAACTACAGGCCATTTTTTATTAATTTCAGCCCAATTCATTATTTCTAAAACATTTTTTGATTTAAATTGTTTAATTGCCTTTAAGTTCCATTCTTTTAATTTTTCATGCATAAAGTATTTATTTCGGCGCAAAGTAGTTGAAAGCGGATTATTACATTTTTGAATATTAAATATTTCACTTAATTTGTCAGCCAGTTCAACACCCATTTCAGAACCTGCAATAATGAATTCAGGATTAAATTTTTTTAATTCATCTTTTAAAGAAAATAAATTTCCTGTATAAGTGAGTTCTTCAATAAATTCATTTCTTTTTAATTCTTCCTCTTCTCTACTTGTACTTTTAATATGAATGCATTTTTTTCCATATTTATTAAATTCATACGCTAATTTTTTCCCAGTTGAATAAGCATCTACAATACAAATAATATCTTGGGATTGGGAATTATACTTTTCCATGTAATACCTCATTTAAAAGCGATAAACTAACCTCATTAGTTGTTTCCATAATCCATGCAAAATTATTTATGAAAGGATGAGTCCCTTCAGCATTGTGACCTATTGCCACTATTTTTTGTTGACATAGTTCATTTATACTTAGTATTTTACCATTTTTTGGGTTTGTTATAATTCCTCCTATGTCAATTTCATTTATAAAGTTCTGTGCACATAGTATATGCAACAATTCTTGCTTTTGATGACATACTTTTCTTAAGGGTCCAGTAGCATTAATAATAAAATCACATTTTAAAATTTCATTATTTGAATGAATTAGAAAGTGCTGATCTTTTTTCTCAATTAGTTGAATATTATTCTTTAAATAAATCTTATTTTTTAATAATAAATCTGCAATTATTTCTGCATTTACTAATGGAATTGCTCCATGTTTCTGATGTATTTTATAATAATAAAGATTCATAAATTTATTAAATTCAGATTTATTTACAAATCTCCAAGTTCTGGCAATTTCAGGTATTATTCCAAGTATAATATTAAATGGAGTAGGACTTTTTTTAGCTAAATGTATTTTATGTAGAAAAGCCTCTTTCTCCTCAACTTTATTTTTTGTAAAAAGAGTATTTCTCCAGTCTAATTGATTTTGAATAAAATCTTTTCTGATAAATTTTAATAGATCTTTTAAAGTTAAATTTTCTTTTTTATATGCAATAAAATTCTTTAATTTGGCAAATTTTGGTTCTTCACTTTTTAAATAAGGGCCTTTTACTTCAGGAAGTTTTCCTCCTCTTGAAAATAAGTAAAAGTTTTTATGTCCGAGTTTATCTAAAGTTATTGCTATATCAATTGCTGTTAAATTGCTACCAATAATACCAATAGTACTTTCTTTTGGAATATTGCTAAGCTTATGCATTGCTGGAAAAGGATTATGAATATAGTTTTCTTTTCCTTTTAGCTGATAAGGGTCATTTAAATCATCATGTCCTTTTGCTAAAACAACAAAATTACATTTTATTTGTTCATCTGTGGATAGTGTTATCATAATTTTATTTTCAATGTCTTCTAAATTAATTTTTTTTGCAAGGGCTTCTTTTTTTATGATATTAATATTTTTATTTTTAAGTTCTTTAATAAAATAATCAAATCTTTCTTTTAAATAAAATCCAAAAACTTTTCTAGGTGCATATTCTTTATTTTCTTTAGAAAGTTCTAGTTTTTCGCAATGAGTTTCTAACCAATTTTTAAAGTCATACTTATCATTTAATATTATAGATAAATCTGTACTAGGAGTATTCATTAATATCCAAGAGTAGTCTTGATTATAGACATTTCCACATCCAAAATTTTCAGATTTATCTATAACAATAATTCTAATTTTTTTATCTATATTTTTATTTACGCTATTTAAATATATTCCAGAAAGAAAAGCAGTAGCTTGCGCTCCTCCACCAATTATTGCAATATCAAAATAGTTATCTCTTTTCATTTCTTATCTCTTGAATGATCTTTTTAAGAAGCGCACATGCTGCTATAATTTCTTCTTCAGTGTTATAAATACTAGGTGTTATTCTTAAACATGTATCTTTATAAGGAGATTGTCCAATAATAACATTGTAATCATACATTTTTTTTACTATTGATGAGGGATCAATTCCTATAAAATTAAAGCAAATAAAACCAGATGATAATTCACTATTTATTGGTGTTATAAGTTCTAAATTTTTTATTTTTTTTAATTCTTTTTTACAAATATCAGTTAAATATTTTATTTTGTTATAGATATTAATCTTACCTATTTTCTCGTGCATTTCAAATGCATGTTTTAAAGCCCAGATATATTCAAAATTTTTAAAACCACCAGGAGTACAGAATTTTGATTTAAGCAATTCTTCTTCTTTAAACTTCTTTTTTTCCCAAGATAAAAAAACATCCCACGCAATTTTTTCAAATGATGGTATAGTAGGTTCTATTCTTTTCCAACCTCTTTCACTCGCCCACAGGATGGCTGTACCTCTTGGGCCAAAAAGCCATTTATGGCAACCAGCAGCAAAAAAATCAACATCTAAATCATGAATTGAATCAAACGCTTCTACACCAAATCCGTGTACACCATCGACGCAAAGAAGAATTTTATCCATTTCATTTCGTGAAAAATTAATTTTTTTTAATTTTTTTGCTATCTCTTTAATTGGCATTTTTAATCCGTATTTTGAATTAACCCATGAAATAGCAATCAGTTTTGTTTTTTCAGTAATATTTTTTAAAATTCCATCAATAATTTGTTCTTTTGTTATTCCTTTTATTAGAGAACTTAATTCAAATTTTTTTATTTTTAAGTTTTGTCTTTTTGCATTATATTCACAAAGTTTTTCTAAAGAATAATGTTCACTATCCGTAGTAATAATTTCATCATCTTTTTTAAAAATAAATCCATTTAATGCTATAGCCATTGCCATAGTTGAACTTTCTGTTAAAGCTATTAAATCTTTACTTGTCTTTAAGTATTTAGCGGCAGCAGCTATGGTTTCTCCAGTGTGTATGTGTCTTTCTTTTCGCATTAAATCAGGGTTTTTATCAATCATTGAACGATATTTATCAATTTCTTTATTTAATTTTATGCTATGTGAAACTTGAATTGCTAAAGAAAGGTGTATAAAATTTCTATCGAGAATAAAGTCTTCCCTAAATTTTTTCCAAAATTTTTCATTGATTTTAGGAAGTAAGTTATAGGCTTCTTTCATAAATTACCTTTATTTAAATTTTGGCACCATTAATATCAATCCGCTAGACCAATGTAATCCTACAGAAGTTACGTTAGTTAAGTTTTTTAAGCTTTCAATAACAGATTTTGCTAAAGGAAAATGATCTTCAGGCCAATCAGGTTGAGGTAACATGTCGTCAACAATATAAATTCCACCTGGTTTCAAAAGATTTAATGTTTCATTAAGTAGTTCATATTTACCAGGAAAAGCGTCTGCAAAAATAATATCAAAAGTATGCGGTTTTTGTTTTTTTAGATAATCAGTTCCATTTTCATTTAATAATTGTAATCGCTTGTCATTTTTTAAAATTTCTTTTGCAACATTTTGGACATTTATATTAGCTTCTATACTTATCAATTTGGAGTTTTCATCCATACCTTCTAGAAGCCATGCTGTTCCGTAACCTGTTCCTGTCCCAATTTCTAGAATATTACTGCTAGGTTTTGAGGCAGCTAAAACTCTTAATAAGGCACCAGTTTCGGGTCGTGAAGCCATATCAAAACCCAATTCTTTTGTTTTATTGTTAATAAAGGTGAATACTTGTGTCTGATTGGTGTTATTAAATACTTCTAAATCAAATTCTTTCATAACAACCCTCATTAAAAAAAATCTTGTGATTTAAGATATCGTTTTATTATTTAGTGAACTTTATTAAAAAATTTACTTTTTTTGATTTTATGCTAAACTACACCTTTTTGAGGCTTATCCTTCTGTTAAAGAAAGTTTTTATGGAAAATAAACAAAAAATTGAAAATTTAGATAATCAGCCAGTAGTCCAACAAAAAGTAAAAGAAAATTTATTTGTCTCAATTATTTTTTATGTTGTTATCCCAGTTTTTATTCTTAATAAACTAAATACAACTTTTGATCCTTTAAAAACTCTAATCATTGCACTAATATTTCCGCTAGGATATGGTGTGTATGATTTTATGAAACGAAAACAAGCAAGTCCTATCGCTGTCTTGGGAATAGTTAGTATATTAATAAAAGGTTTATTTGCTTTTTACAAATTAGATGGATTTTGGTTTGCTATTCAGGAAGCTGCTATTCCAACTTTTTTAGGTATTTTTACAATTGCTTCTGCATGGATTGGCAAGCCATTTGTTAACTACTTAATTTATAATGAGAATGTTTTCAAAACAGAATTGTTAGAAGAAAAACTCGCTGCAAATAACGCGCAAAAGGCTTTTAAAGCTTTAATTTGGCAAATTACCATGGTTTTTGGGGGAGCATTTTTTTTAGGGGGGGTTCTAAATTATATTTTAGCAATAAATATAATAGTAAGCCCGGCTCAAACAGAGGCTTTTAATAAAGAGCTCGCAGAGATGACTTGGAAAGGGCATTTTGTAGTTGCCATTCCAAAAATGGTTATATCTATGCTTGGAATTTGGTGGTTTGTTTACCGCTTGAAAAAACTAACAGGATTAAAAGCTGGTGAAATACTACGGGCTGAATAATGTTCTTTAAAAATAAATCTTAAAATTTATTTTAACTTAAGTTCTTTCTTTTCCCTAAAGTAGCAAATTATTAAGTTTTCGCAATTCTAAATACTTTAGTTTATTTAGAATAGTTTATTATTAAGTTTTTGGGATAAACTCTTCATGTAATGCATTAACAGCTAATGAAACTTTATCGCGTAAAATTAAACAACCTACTTTTATTTCTGAAGTTGTGACTAGTAATATTTCTATTCCATTATTTGCTAAAGTTTTAAACATTCTGGCTGCCACTCCAGCGTGAGTTCTCATTCCTACTCCCACAATTGAAATTTTAGCAACGTCTTCTCTTAGTGTAAGAGAAATATTTGGAAATTCTTTTTTTAATGTTTCCATTGCTAAATTTGAATCGGTTTGGGTAATTGTAAAACTAATTTTTAAACTGCTACTATGTTCCCCTTGATTAATAATATCTACATTAATCCCTTTTTTTGCAAGAAGATCAAAAACATTAGATAGATTAAATTGTGGAGTGTTTGCACAAGTTGCTTGTATCCAGGCTTCATTTTGTGAAGCAGCTATTCCTGATACGATTTCTCCTTCAATTGGTTCATCAATTGTGCTCATTTCGGTTCCTTCATCATTTGAAAAAGTATTTTTAACTACTAAGCGAATACCCCATTTTGCAGCAAGTTGTACACTTCTGATATGTAAAACTTTGCTACCTTGGCTTGCCATTTCCAGCATCTCTTCATAATTAATTTTTCTAATTATTCTAGCCGCAGAGCAAATTCTAGGATCTGTGGTAAACACGCCGTCAACATCAGTATAAATGATACATTCTTTTGCGCCTATTCCGGCTGCAATTGCGACAGCTGAGGTATCAGAACCTCCCCTTCCTAATGAAGTTAATTGTCCGTCCTCAGTCACCCCTTGGAAGCCAGCAATCACAGGCAATAGACCTTTATCTAAGGCTTCTTTGATAGCTTCGCCTTTGACTTGTAAAATATTAGCTCTTGAAAACTGTGCATCAGTTAGGATTCCAGCAGTTGGAGCCAACATTGGCATAGGGGCTATCCCTCTTTTGCGTAAAGCCAAACTCAATAAGGAAACGGAAACTTGTTCTCCGCTGGCAACTAGCATGTCATATTCTGGGACATCAATTCTTTCTAAGATTTTATTTGCTAAAGATATAAGGCGATTGGTCTCTCCTGACATTGCAGAAACAACAATTGCGGAAGGTTTTAATTTTAAACAAAGATCAGCAACATGCTCAATTCTTTCAATAGAGCCCATACTTGTCCCGCCAAATTTAAAAACAGGACCTACGGTTTGATTTTTACTTTGACTAATAATTGGTATTGCTGTGTTTTCTTGCACAATTAACTCCTAATTAATGGGTATAAATTTACTATCACAACTTAGATTAATTGTCAGTATTTTTACCTTCCAATTTCTCATTGACTAGAAATCTTTTCTATGTTTTAAATGGACAGATGCCGATTTGATATACAGCTTGCGGGCATTACTTTTTTTTTCAGCTAAAGCGAGATAAATAAATGAAATTTCTTAACATTTTCCTTCTTATAAAATACCCTCATCAATCTAAAATGCTACGAATGTTTTTTTTACACAATTGTTGTTGTTGTCATTAATTCGTAATATTTTCAGAATTTAATTAAAATCAGATTTATATTTTAGGCTTTATGTATGATAAAATTAATAGGAATTAAAAAATCTTTTAACACAAAAAATGGAATTTCCTATGCATTAAAAGGAATTGATTTAGAAGTCGCAAAAGGTGAAATATTTGGAATTATTGGTAAAAGTGGAGCAGGTAAAAGTACATTACTGCGCACAGTTAACTTACTTGAAAAGCCAACAGGAGGTGAAGTTATTCTAGATAATGTTAATTTAACTTCATTAAAAGAATCAGAATTGAGAGAGCAAAGACGAAATATTGGTATGATATTTCAGCATTTCAATTTACTTTCTTCGGCAAATGTGTTTAAAAATGTTGCATTGCCATTGGAATTTGCAGGAAAAAATAAAAAAGAAATTGAAGCAAGAGTTAAGTATCTTTTAGAAGTAACGGGATTATTAGATAAAATAAATCATTATCCACATCAATTAAGTGGCGGACAAAAACAAAGAGTTGCTATAGCTAGGGCACTTGCATCTAACCCTAAAGTATTATTGTGTGATGAAGCAACTTCTGCGTTAGATCCTGAAACAACTAAATCTATTTTGGCATTATTAAAAGCAATAAATGAGAAATTTGGTGTTACAATTTTATTAATTACACATGAAATGGAAGTTGTAAAAAGTATATGTCATCGTGTTGCAGTTATAGAAAATGGAAATATTATTGAAAACTCTTCTATGGTTGAAATGTTTAGTAATCCCCAAGCTGATGCAACTAAAGCTTTAGTTCGATCTGCATTTCACGTTACTTTGCCACAGCATATTGAAGAAAATCTTTCACTTTCTCCGGATAAATTTTCTTCACCAATCTTAAAATTTACTTTTGTTGGTGATACTGCAAGTGAATCCATTATATCTGGTTTAGTTAAAAAATTTGATTTGAATGTAAATATTTTACAAGCACATATTGATGTGATTAATAATTCTCCACTTGGAATTATGCTTTGTCAAATTTCAGGAGAACAACATAAAATTAAATTAGGAATTGACTATTTAAAAGAATTAAAAATATCCACAGAGGTTTTAGGTTATGTTTCTGGAAACTTTAAATACTCTAGCTGAATCTACATTAGCTACTATATATATGGTCTTAGTTGCAGGAGTTTGTGCTTTTATCATAGGCCTCCCAATTGCGGTAGGTTTGACTGTGACTGCAAAAGGTATGTTTTATGAAAACAAAATTATTCATAAAACATTAAGTAGCATTGTTACTGTAGGAAGATCGGTTCCATTTGTTATCTTAATGGTTGCTATAATTCCTTTTACCAGATTTATTGTTGGCTCATCAATTGGTACGGCAGCGGCAATGGTTCCTTTAAGTGTTGCCGCTATTCCTTTTTTTGCTAGAATTGTAGAAGGTAAATTAGCTAGTGTAAATAAAGGTCTTATAGAAGCAGCACAAGCAATGGGATCTTCTCCTCTACAAATTATATTTAAAGTTTTATTACCTGAAGCTGTTCCCGGTATAGCTAATGCTGTGACAATTCTTTTTGTTAGCTTAACTGAATATTCTGCAATGGCAGGAGCGGTAGGTGGAAGTGGATTAGGTAATATGGCTATTCAATATGGTTATTATCAGTTTGATACTCCTGTAATGTTGCAGGCCTTAGTTACTTTAGTTGCGCTTGTTTTAATCATTCAATTCACTGGTGACTTTATTACAAAAAAAGTTTCTCATTAATTCATTTGAAAGGAATAATTATGAAATTCGCTAAATTATTTTCAGTAATAGGTTTGTCATTTATTTCTACAATTTATTCTATTTCTGCTTTTGCTTCAGATGTTTTAAAAGTTGGAATAACAGCAGGTCCAATGATTCAAGTTTTTGAAGTGGCCAAAAAATTAGCTAAAGAAAAATATGATCTTGAAATTAAAACAGTTACTTTTGCAGACTATCAAATTCCTAATGAAGCCTTAAATTCTGGTGAAATAGATGCAAATATATTTCAAACTGTATCATTTTTAGAACAAGCAAAAGCTAGAAAAGGATATAAATTAGCAATTGTTGGGAATACTTTTATCTATCCAATGGGTGTTTATTCTAGGAAGATTAAAAGTTTATCTGAATTAACAGATAAATCAGTCGTTATTATTCCTAATGATCCAAGCAATCAAGGTAGAGCTTTAAATCTATTAAAAACTGCAGGTATCATTAAAATTAAAGATGGTGTTGGTGAATTGCCAACTCCAAAAGATATAAGTGAAAATCCAAAAAATATAATTATAAAAAGTGTAGATGCAGCCCAAGCTGCGCGTGCAGTTCAAGATGTTGCTGCAGCTGTTTTAAATAATGATTTTGTTAAAAATGCAGGTTTTGTCCCGGCTGATGCATTAGTAAAAGAAGATCCTAAAACTGCTAAACCATATGTAAATGTTATTGTTGTGAAGGAATCTGATAAATCTAAAAAGGTATTTGATAAATTAAAAGCTGTCATGAATTCTAATGAAGTTTTAAAGAAAACACAAGAATTGTTTCCTGGTGCAGTTCCTGCTTGGTAAGCTAAACTTTGTTTGAGTAAAGCCTTAAAATGAAAAGTTCATTTTAAGGCTTTTTTAATTTTATTTTCTTTAATTTTGACAAATAAAGTGAAATAAATAATATTTGCTTTGTGATTAATTGTTTAATTGAGGTATTTATGATGAAATTAAAAATATTTACAAGCATTTTTTTTTCTACATTAATTTCAAATAGTGTAGTTGCTGCAGATCAACTAGGTTCAAGAAATAATCCTTTTAAAATAGCTATTGTTCCTTCTGGGCACGCAACTAAAGCTCTAGATAATGCCAAACCTGTTGCAAAATGTATTGAAGAAAAATCAAAAATTTTTATTAATATCCAAGTCCCAAATAGCTACATAGCGGTTGTAGAAGCTATTGGTGCGCAAAAAGTTGATCTCGCATTTGGTGATATAGTTAGTTTTTTAATTGCTAAAAATAAGTTTGGAGCTGAGCCTTTATTGCAAGTTATTCGTTATGGGACTACTACGTATCAATCTGCAATTTTTGTGAAATCAAGTTCAAATATAAAAGATGTGAAAGATCTTGAAGGTAAAAAATTTGCATATTCCGATGCTAGTTCTGCTTCTAGTTATATATACCCAAAAATTCTAATGAAAAAAAATAATAAAAAATTTGCACAAGAAGTTCCAACTGGAAGCATGGATGCATCGATTATCGCTTTAATGCAAGGTCAAGTGGATGCCACGGCTGCATACTATAACCCTCCAGCTATTTCTGCAGCGAATAAAGATGGAAAAAAGAAGGACGAAGGAAAACCAGAAAAAATAAATGATGCAAGAAGTAAAGTGATTAATATCTATCCTAATATTGCTAAAGAAACAAAAGTATTATGGTTATCGAAACCTATCCCTAATGAACCTGTTTATGCAAGAAAAGGTTTAAGTGATGAACTAAAAGCAAAATTAGTTCCTGCGATTGCTGATTGTATAAAAAAATATCCTAATAGCATAAATAATATGCAAGAAGTCATTCCGCTAAAAAGTAACACTACAGATTATGATGAGTTTGTTAAGGAAGTTGAAACATCAGGATTGGATATAGCTAATATATTTAGCAAAAAGTAACTAATTAACTTTATTTTGTTTTTAGTATGTAGTGTAACCTAAATGATCGCTCTCATAAAAACCTTGAGGAGGCATAGGTTCCGCTTGATTAAATAAATATTTAGTTTCACCATAGAAAGTTTTTGGGTTTGGTAGTTCTAATGGTAAATTTTCTGCAAACTTTTTTACTAAATCAGGATTTGAAATACTTAGTTTTCCAAATGCAACTGCATCAGCGTGCCCATCTAAAATAATCTTTTCAGCAGATTCTTTTGTAAAACCTTCATTTGCTATATAGACTCCATCAAAAAGTTTTCGTAATTTAGAGCCTATACTATCTTGCGCTTGATGCTCTCTAGCACAAATAAATGCAATTTTTCTTTTTGAAAGCTCAGATAATAAAGCGCTAAATGTTTCTAAAGGATTTTCATCTTTCATATCATGAGCATCGCAACGTGGGGCGATATGGTAGCCAACTCGTCCAGAACCCCAAACATCTATTACAGCATCTGTTACTTCTAGAGGAAATTTTAATCTTTTGGATAATGTTCCACCATATTCATCATTTCTTAAATTTGTAGAGGATTGGAGAAATTGATCTAGTAGATACCCATTTGCACCATGTATTTCTACGCCATCAAAACCTGCTTTTTTTGCATTCTGTGCAGCTTTATGAAATGCTTTCACTATATCTTTAATTTCGGTTTGTTTTAATTCTCTTGGTGTATCAAAATATTTTTCAGGGCGAATTAATGAAATTCTGCCATTAGGTTTAACTGCGCTCGGGGCTACAGGTGAAGAATTTGTATAGACACTATCTGATATTCTTCCTACATGCCAAAGTTGTAGAAATATTATTCCACCTTTATTATGAACTGCATCAGTTATTTTACTCCAAGCATTTACTTGCTCATCATTCCAAATTCCTGGGGTTCTGGGATAACCTACACCTTGTAATTCAACAGAAGTAGCTTCAGTAATTAGTAAGCCAAATTGACTACGTTTCGAATAATATTCAGCCATTAATTCATTAGGTACTCTTTCATAATTAGCTCTACATCTTGTTAATGGTGCTAAAATTATTCTATTTCTTAAGGTCAAATCACCAACTTTAATTGGATCAAAAAGATTAGACATGAATTGCTCCAAAATGTTACTTTTTTGAAAATGGATATAAAAATTCAAGTGGAGAAGAAATAAGTCTTTTAAATATAGCTACTCTTATTTGTTTTCTTTCTACACTTTGAACTTTTCTAGCTCTAATAGCAACTGATAAAGCTAAATAAAAACTGACTGACACATTTAAAATACCAATCATAACAATTCCTAAACATGCATTTATAAACTCATATTTATTAACATTTGTAAAGTCCAATGCCGATAAAGCAAAAGCGAAAGATCCTGAAGCTAAAGTTACATGTCTTATATCAAGAAGAATTCCAAAAAAATTACCAAATTGTGGAGTCATACCTAGCATAAAACCTAAAGAAATATTTCCCCCAAATCCAGAGATATTATTTGCAAAAAATTTAGAAAGTTTTTCACTTTTTTCAGTTCCAAGTAAAAATATGAGACGTTTATTTTTTGCTATAGCTTCAGGAAGTCTTCTATATACCGCCCAATTTTCAATCCATCCTGCAGCTAAACTAGATAACCATAAAAGAAAACCTGTAAATATTGCATAAAAAAGACTTGGGCCAAAAATACTAAATGAGTGGATTGTGGAATATGCTTTCTCCGGAGTTATTGCACTATGCCCAGTGACTTTTTTGTACAAAAAATCAATCAATAGTGATATTGGGACAACAAGAATGATGTTACCTAGTATGGCTGAAAACTGCGAACGAGTTAATTTTGTAATTTCGTCAATGAAGTTATTTAAGGAAGAACTTTCTTTTATATCATGCAATTTTCCAGCAAGTGCTGCAGCTGTCATTGAAGGTTGTTTAGTTGCGAGTGTAAAACCACAAAGTTGAATGAAAACAAAACTTGCTGCATAATTTATTGAAGCAAAAAATCCTTCAAAAAAATGTGGTAATTTAGTAGTTACGATAAAAAATTTAATAAATGTTGTAAAAGCTGTAACTATACCACCTCCAGCGGCACATTTAAACATATAAAAATATTCTTTTTTGTTACTTGTAATATAATGTTCACCTGTTTTTCCTGCTCTTTCAGCGATTTTTCTAGATAATTGATTTAAATTTGTTTGAATTAGTGCCTTTAAGCTTTTTTTTGCTAAGCTTTCTTTAATCAGTTTTGAGATAAAATTTTGGATAATATTTGAATTATAAATACTCTCTCTTGAATAAAGAAAAATCAATAAAACCTCTAATCGATCTAAATGAAATGTTAACTTTTCTAATTGATAAACTAAAGTAACGCTAATTCCATAATCTTCTAAATGCTGAAAAACTTCTTGAATTGCATATCTACATAATTTTATATTTTGATTACACTTCAATATAGAATTTATTATTGTCTCTGTTTTTTGGTCTGTGTGATACTTTAAAAACTCATCAATAGATTCATTAAGAAGTAAAAAAGGTGACTCTTTTATAGATTTTAAGTTAGTTCTTTTTCTAACCCCATCAGATAGACCAATTGCTTGAATTTGACTAACAATTATACATATTGCTTCGGTTATTTCAAAATTTATTTTTTCCCAAAGATTTTCATTTTTTGTTTGATATTCAAATAATTCAACAATTTTTACTATTGTTTCTTTACTTAAATTTTTTACCCAAATTGCATCTTCAGTCCGGGGAAATATTTTCAAAAAAAGTTCTGATAATTCTTTATCATCTGGTGGTGTGGGAATTATTTTATTTAAAAATCTGTCTGTTGCTTCTTGCAAAAAACCAACTTCTTTAGGTAAGCCTGTATCACAAAACAGTTGTAATGAATTAGTTTCTTGAATCACAGATCTAAAAGTTTTTGAAACAGCTATTTTCCATTCAACATTTCTATCTAATAATTGTAAAATAAAGCTCACTCGCGCAGTGTGAATTTGTCCTATAGATGAATCAAATTGAAGCGGAATTTTTTCAGTTGAACGGATCCAATACATTAACTTTTGAATCCAAATTATTCTTTCTTCCAAAGATACATCAGGATTGGCACTTGAAAGGATAGAGTTTAAATCGTACTTTAAATTGCCAGCATGTATAAATTTATCTATTCCGCTTGCTATTTGTTTAAATAATTTCAAAATACAACTCCTTTTACATATACTCGCAATTGTGTCAGTGTATGATATACCCTGTTTGACTCTTGTAAATGAGGTTTAAGATTATATGAACAAAGCTAAGCTAATTCAGGAACTCCGATCAATTATTACGATCATATCAGTAATTTTCATATTCCGTTCTACCTTTTTAAATTGGTATGTCATTCCTACAGGTTCTCTATTACCAACTTTGAAAATTGGTGATCATGTTATCGTAAACAAATTATCTTATGGAATTATGCTGCCTTTTATGCAAACCCGTATTTATAGTTGGGCTCAGCCAGAAAGAGGAGATATTGTAGTCTTTCAAGGACCTGAATCAGAAAATAGTTTGACTTTAATTAAAAGAGTAGTGGGAATTCCTGGTGATAAGGTTACCTTTACAAATGGTATTTTAACAATAAATGGTGTTCTTGCAAAACAAGAATTACAGTCTGATAGAACTGCAATGGAGAATCTTGGAGGAGGTGAGTCTGGTGAGGCTTATAATTTATTTCTTGAATCTGGTTTCAGTAAAGAACCGCATTTTATTTTGAAACGCAAATGGAATAGTATTACTGATAGTGAAACGCAGGTTTGGGTAGTTCCTCCAGGAAAATTATTAGTTATTGGTGATAATCGAGACAACTCAGCAGATGGCAGGTTTTGGGGATTTATGGATCAAGATAGAATATATGGTAGAGCATTCAGCATAGCTTACTCTACATTTGATAAGCCTGGAACTATCATACCTGGATTTAGAAATGATAGATGGTTTATGCCAATAAAAAATTAATAATTAAATATTAAGAAACAACAATTAGTTAATTAAAGTGGCTAGCATTATAGCTTTAATACTATGCATTCTATTCTCTGCTAAATCAAAAATAAATTTGTTGTTTTCTTCAAAAACATCACAAGAAATTTCCATATTTTTATATGCTGGTAAACAGTGGAGAACAAAACATTCAGAGTTTTTTGTAGCCAACATCAATTTTTTGTTAACTTGGTAAGGTAAAAGTTGTTTACATTTTTCTTCATTATTTCCTTTGTTTTCATCTCCCATTGAAATCCAAACATCAGTATAAATACAGTCAGCATTTTTTACGGCTTCAAGAGGATTACTTAATACAGATATTGTGCCATTCGTTTTTTTAGCTATTTGTATACTTTGCTGAATAATTTCTTTATCTGGCTGGAAAGAATCTGGGCAACAAATTACTATATGCATTCCCAGCATACAACTAGCTATTATAAGTGAATGAGTTACGTTATTATCCCCATTACCTAAATAAACAATTTTTTTTCTATTTAATTTACCAAGATATTCTTGACAAGTCATAATGTCAGCAAGTGCTTGAGTTGGATGATGTAAATCAGTTAAAGCATTCCATACAGGAACGTTTGCATGTTGAATCAACATTTCAAGAGTTTTATGCTTAAATCCTCGGAACATAATTCCATCAAATATTCTTCCAAGAACTCTAGCTGTATCCTCAATGCTTTCTTTTTCACCCAAATGTATTTCAGTATTTGATAACGCTACAGCGTGAGCGCCTTCATCACTTGCAGCAACAATAAAAGAGCAACGTGTTCTAGTGCTCGGTTTTTCAAAGATCAATGCAATATTCTTATTTTGTAACCTTTTGGGGAAAATATTGTTTTTTTTCTCATTTTTTACCTGATGTGCTAATTCTAAAATATAATTAAATTCTTCAATATTTAAATCAAATAAATTATTTAAAGATCTTCCTTTAAGATTCATATTACTTTCCCTCATTTAAAAATGATAAAGCTTTTAGAGCGGAATAAGTTGAACGAGTAGTTGAAGCAATTGGTACTTTATATTGAACTGCAACTTTCAATAATTGGGGAATAAATTCTAAATCTAAATTTTCACTATCTTTTAGCGAAATTAGAATTACAGATATTTTTTTACTTTTTATCATTTCTATTACATTATTTTTTTCAAAATTTTCATTTAAATGGATTATTTTCGAAGAAAATTTTGAAGTTATAGGAAGTTCGTTCTCAAGAATTTTATAATAAATATCTTTTGTGCAATTTAATATTCCCCCATTTAAATTTAAATTATATCCTGCAGCGATAAATCCTTTAGTATATAATTCTCCTAAACTATCTGCTTGAACCATTATTTCGCCTATGGATCGCATCTCTGGGCCTAGTTTTGGGGTAAAGGAAGGGAATTTATGAAAAGGAAAAACAGGAACTTTTAAAGAGTATTTTTCATTCAGAATGATTTTTAAATCTGACTTTAAAGTTGCTAAATCCATTCCTAAGCAAATTTTTGCCCCAAGTTTAGCCATTGGAATTCCAGTTGCTTTTGAAAGAAATGGGATTGATCTTGAGCTTCTTGGGTTTACTTCTAAAATATATAATTCTTCGGCAAAAAGAGCAAATTGTATATTCATCAAACCTATTACTGCTAATTCTAGTGCAAGAATTTTAGAAGTTTCAAATATTTTAGCTCTTAATTCTCTACTCACATGTAAAGGTGGTATAATGCAACTGCTATCTCCTGAATGAATACCAGCTTCTTCAATGTGTTCCATGATTTCTGGAATAAAAATATCTTTTCCATCACACAATAAATCAATATCAAATTCAATTGCACCATTAAGATATTTATCGATTAAAACAGGTTTTGTGGGATCTAAATCGATGGCTTGATTAAAATATTCAATCAATTCTTTTTCTGTATAAACAATAGCCATTCCTCGGCCACCTAGGACAAAAGAAGGACGAATTAAAACAGGATATTTAATATCTTCTGCAATTTTTAGGGCATCTTCTTTTGTTAAGGCTGTGTTAAACTTTGGAGCAGCAATCCCATTTTTCTTTAGAATAGAACCAAATAATTTTCTGTCTTCTGCTAATTCAATAGATTTAAAAGATGTCCCTAGTATTTTAAATCCAGCTTCTTCTATTTTTTTTGCAAGTTTTAATGGGCTTTGCCCTCCAAATTGTATTAATACTCCAGCAGGATTTTCTGCATATAAAATGTCTAATACATCTTCATTTGTTAAGGGTTCCATATACAATTTATCAGAGATGTAAAAATCAGTACTCACTGTCTCTGGATTGGAATTTATCAATATGGCTTCATAACCAAGTTCTTGCACTGCTTTTACTGCATGAACGCAAGAATAATCAAATTCTACACCTTGACCAATTCGATTAGGCCCACTTCCTAAAATAACAATTTTTTTATTTTTTGAGATCTTATTTTCATCAAAAGATTCATATGTTTTAAAGTAATAGGGTGTTTGAGCTTCAAATTCTCCTGCACAAGTATCAACCATTTTAAAAGTAGGTTTTATTTTATACTGTATTAAGCTATTTTCAATTTCATTTACATTTAACTTTTTTAACTCAGATATTTGTTGATTACTAAAACCATACTTCTTAGCTTTGAAAATCGTTGAATATTCAAGAGGTAAATTTGCATGAATTATTTCCTGCTCGCAGTCAAATAATTCTTTTAATTCATATAAAAACCATTTGCTTATTTTAGTTATGTTATAAATTTCTTCTACAGTTATTTTTAAATAAAAAGCATTTTTAATATAGCTAAACAAACTAGGCGTAGCATTTGATAATAAGTTTTTTATCTCGCTTTCAGAATATAATAATTTTGTCGCTTGCCAGCCATCAATATTTTGTTCCAATGAACGCCATGCCTTTTGAAAAGAATCTTTAAAGCAACGCCCAAAAGCAAGAACTTCTCCAACGGATTTCATCTGAATACCTAAAGTTGGATCAGCGTCTTTATATTTTTCAAAATCCCATCTAGGAATTTTTACAACAACATAATCAATAGCAGGCTCAAATGCAGCACTTGTTGATTTTGTTATTTCATTTTTTATTTCATCTAAAGTAATCCCAACCGCTAATTTAGCTGAAATCCTTGCGATTGGATAACCTGTAGCTTTTGAAACCAATGCAGAGCTACGTGAAACTCTTGGATTCATTTCTATTACAACAACTCTTCCAGTATCAGGATGAATAGCGAATTGAATATTAGCTCCACCTGTTTTCATCCCAATTTTTTCAAATATATTTTTCGCTGAGTCTCTTAAAATTTGATATTCTTTGTCTGTTAAAGTCATACACGGAGCAATAGTAATAGAATCACCTGTGTGTACACCCATAGGATTTATATTTTCAATTCCACAGATAACCGCAAAGTTTCCATTGCAATCTCGCATGACCTCTAATTCATATTCTTTCCAACCAATAATTGATTCTTCAATTAAAACTTCATGATTAGAACTAGCTGAAAATGCTGCTTCTATTAATTGGTCGAATTGTTCTTGATTATAGGCAATTCCTCCCCCAGTGCCTCCCAAAGTAAATGATGCCCGAATAATTAAAGGATAATTTAATTTTTCTGCTAATTTTAAAGCTTCTTCTTTATTTTTAACCAAATCCCCTTTTACAACATCATAACCCAATTCTAAAACTAAATTTTTAAATAGCTTTCTATCTTCTGCTAAGGAAACAGTATGCGGATCAACTCCAATATTTTTAATATTATATTTTGATAAAATACCTTTTTCAGAAAGTTCCATAAATAAATTTAATGCAACTTGTCCACCCATTGTAGGAAGAATTGCATCTGGTAGTTCAGCTTGAATTATTTTTGTAACATATTCAAAAGTAATTGGTTCAATGTAGATGCTATCAGCTGTTTCTTTATCAGTCATTATTGTTGCAGGATTCGAATTTATTAAAACAATTTGATATCCCTCTGCTTTAAGTGCAAGACATGCCTGAGTTCCAGAGTAATCAAATTCACAACCTTGACCTATTTGAATAGGTCCAGATCCAATAATTAATATTTTTTTTATATTTAAGTTCTTAGGCATTATTTTTCTCTTTTTTAAAAGTATTCATCAATTCTATAAAGTAATGAAATATTTCTTCAGCATCTCTTGGTCCAGGATTTGCTTCAGGATGAAATTGAACTGAATAAATAGGCAAATATTTATGCTTCATGCCTGCTAAAGTATTATCATTTAAATGTATATGAGTGACTTCAAATTCGTTTTTTATGTTTTCAATATCTACAACAAAATTATGATTTTGTGAAGTTATCATGACTTTATGAGGTTGGGTAAGAAATGATTTTACTGGATGGTTGATAGCGTGATGACCGCTATTTAGTTTGTTAATTTTAGCTCCAAAACTAAGTCCAATAAGTTGATGTCCTAAACAAATTCCAAAACAAGGATATTTGGAGAATATATTTTGCATATCATTTAATATATTTGTTTCTTCGGCTAAAACACTAGGATCTCCAGATCCATTGCTAAAAAAAATGCCATCCGGTTGGATGGCATCTAAAGCTTCAATAGAATAAGGATACTGGATCAGCGAAATATCGCATCCTAAGTTAGATAAACAATCAAGAATTCCTTGTTTTATTCCAAAATCAAAAACTGCTACTTTATATTTTTTTTGTCCTGTTTTTGCTTTTAAGCTAATAGTATTTTCTGTCTTACTGTAGATAGAAACTGTATTCGCTAAGATTTTTTTCTGTGACTGAATTAATTTCTCTTTTAAGGAATTAATATCATTATCAGTATTTGAAATAATCCCGTAAAGACAGCCAGAGTTACGGATTTTTTGCACTAATAATCTGGTATCAAGATCAAAAATAGCAGATTTTTTTTGATGATATAAAAATTCATGCAGGGATTTTTTAGAGCGATAGTTATCTGCATAAGCTGGTATATTTTTACAAATGAGAGCCTCAGCATACATTTGTTTTGATTCTAAATCTTCAAAGTTAATGCCAGTATTTCCTATATAACTACTAGTAAACAAAACTATTTGTCCTAAATATGAAGGGTCTGAAAGGACTTCCTCATACCCTGTCATAGCAGTATTAAAAACAATTTCACCAGTTGTTTCTGTTGGAAACCCTATACTTTGGCCACGAAAAAAGGAGCCATCTTCTAATAATAAAGATGCCTGCATAAATATTCTCCAATAAAAATAAATTCAGGAATAATATTGACGGCTAAAAGCGAGGCCTCAGCATTTAGCCAAAAATTGGATTATAATTGCACTTAAAATTGTTACTTGTCAATCTTTTTTTTTGAGGAAGAACGTTTTTTTAAAATTGATTCACTTATGAGTTTTAAAACAATTGGAGATATAGCAATGAGTACCATAATAAGGAGAAAGTCTTGCGAAACAAGATCGTTAAAACTTTTAAATTGTTGAATTTGGCTTCCTGCATATGCGTATACTGCTATAATAGGCAATGTCCCTACTTGAGTAGCGAGATAAAAGTGTTTTGTAGGAATTCTAGTGAGACCCATCCCAATATTTATTGCTATTGCTGGAATTACTGCTGCTAGTCTAACTGAAAGTAGATAAACCCAACCATCTTTTTCAAATCCTTTGACTATATATTCAAATTTTTTGTTAAACTTTTTAAGTAAATGAATCTTAATAAAAATAGTTCTAACTATTAAAAAAGATGAAGTATAGGAAATAGAAACTAAAAATGAAAATAATATTGTTGTGAATATAGGCCCTAGTAAAGCACCTGCTAATAGAACAAAAAATGGACCAATAAATGGAATAAATGCAATATTTAATAAATAAAAAATAATAGATAAAAATATTATGAATATAATTTTATTTTGTAGATACAGGACTCTTAAAGTATCTATTTGCTCCTTAAAATAACTAAATGCATTTATTTCTTCCTGGTTATTTGTTGATATATTAAGATATTTTGCAATTAAAAATGCTAAAATAATAATACATATTAAAATTATTTTGTTTTTCACACAATTTCCTTTAAAACTATAACAGAGAGAAGAGACGTTCACTCTATGTTAATAGATTTTGAATTCTTTTTATATCATGACATATTTTATTTTTCAGATACAGGTTTTTAAAATGAAAGAAAGCTTCAATAAAAATGACTATGGATTTTGGGATTCACCTTTTCAAGCTAAGGATTTAGCTAGTAAATCAGTATCATTTACTGATTTGTTTATTGATAACGGTGTTGTGTATTGGGGTGAATCTCGCCCCGATGAAATGGGACGGAATGTAATTGTTTCAGCTCAGCCAGGCGGTTCTCTTTGTGATGAAACGCCATCTGAATTTTCAGTAGGAACTATGGTGCATGGGTATGGAGGAGGGGCTTTTTTTGTAAAAGACAAGCAGCTGTTTTTCGCAAATAGTAAAGATGGTATTGTTTATCGGAAAAATTTGATTACAGAAGAAATCAGTTCAGTTACTTTACCATTCGCTGGAAGATATGCTGACTTTTCTTTAGATAGTAATAAAAATTTTCTCTATTGTTTAAGAAAGAATGATTCTACTAAAGAGCAATTTCCTCCAACAGAAATTGTAAGAATAAACCTAGAAAGTAAAGAAACTGAAGTTTTATTTACTGGCAGTGACTTTTATAGCAATCCTTCGGTTAGTCCTGATGGAAAAATGCTTTGTTGGTTGCAATGGAATCATCCAAATATGCCTTGGGATGAAAATGAATTATTTGTAGCTGATATTAATGCTGAAAATAAAATTGAAAATATTAGAAAAATTTTTGCCTCTAGAAAAGGTGCATGTTATCAGCCAACATGGAGTCCAAAAAATGAACTTTATGTAGCTTTTGATGGAAATAATTATTGGAATATATATAAAATAGTCAATAACTCTTTCCAAATTATATTAGAAAAAAATTGTGATTTTGGTAGACCAATGTGGATCTCTGGAACTAGAACTTTTTGCTTTTTACAAGAAGATATCTTGCTAGTTACTTTTTGTGAAAAAGGGATATGGAAAACTGGAAAGATTTATTTAAAAAATAATGGATTTATTGAAATTAATAATCATTTATCAACAATTTACAATATTGCAGCAGATAAAAATCAAATTGTAATGTTTGCAGGAAACAGTTTATTAGCCTTGGCTGTGGTTTCTGCTAGTAGGAATGAACCCTTCAACTTTAAAATATTAAAAAAATCTTTAGATGATTCTTTTCCTTCAAAATATGTTTCAAAACCAAAGGAAATTGAGTTTAAATCAAGAGATGGTAAATCAGTATTCGCTTTTTATTATCCCCCATTTAATCCAGATCACTTGAATGAAGAAAATAAACTCCCTCCATTAATTGTTAAAATTCATGGAGGCCCAACAGCAAATGTTGATTGTTTAATGAATCCAAAAATTCAATACTATACTAGTAGAGGATTTGCTTATTTAGAAGTAAATTATCGAGGTAGCACTGGTTTTGGAAGATCTTATCGAGAAGAATTAAAAGGACATTGGGGAATTAAAGATGTTGAAGATTGTATAGATGCTGTTACTTATTTAGTTGAGAAAAACTTAATAGATAAAGATAAAGTAATTCTTGCAGGAAGTTCGTCAGGTGGATTTACATTACTATCTGCTTTAGTTAAAAATAATAAATTTGTTTGTGCTTCTTGTACATATGGAATTGCTGATTTAATTGCAATGACAGAACATATTCATAAATTTGAAGCATATTACGATCAAGGTTTAATAGGTGGTTCAGTTTTAAGTAATAGAGAATTGTATTTTAATCGTTCACCAATCAATTCTGCAGATGAAATTAAAACGCCAATTATTTTCTTTCATGGCGATAAAGACCCCGTTGTAAATGTTAGTCAAACTGAAAAAATAGCAGCTGCATTAAAAAATAATAATATCTATCATGAAGTTTATATATTTTCTGGTGAAGGTCATGGATTTAAAAAGGCTGAAAGTATAGTTGAAGTTTTGGAAAAAGAATTAAAATTTTTTCAAAAGTATTTAAGAGATTAAAAGTTATCTATGACTTCCATTTTTTCTTTGGGTAAAGAATATATTCCTCTTACTATATTTAAATTATGAAATTCTTCTTTAGTTGAAAATTCTTTTATCTCTATTACTTTTAAAAAATCAATATTCCTAATTTGGTATAAAAAATCTTCGGTTTTAGTATTACTTGAAATTAACAAAATTTTACAGTTATTTAAATTTTCTATGTCATCTCTAAAGTTATAAAAACTTTTAATTTTATAATCTAAATTATATACATATGGTTTGTTAGATAAATGAAAAGCAAGTTGTGCAGCCCATGTCCAGTTTAATGTAGCAATTATTGTTTCATCTTTTTTGCAACCAGATTCTTTTATTTTTTCAAAATTTACGGAAGATGGAATTTTTAAATTAGCAATACGTTCAATTTTTTCATTTGCTAAAATATCCCAAAAAAACAGTTTATAGCCAATTTTTCCATTTGTAATAGCAATAAAATAATTTCTTATTTCTCTTGAACTTAAAAATGTTGGAATAATTATTGATACTATAATAGATAAAATTAAAACATTTTTTTCGAAAATATTAATTTTTTCAAGATCAAAAATATACAAAGGTATAATTATAATGAATACTGGTGAAAGCCAATAAGGTGGAATTTTATCAAAAAATGCAGCAAATAAAAAGACAATAAGTAAAAAACAAATTGGCATAGTTAAAAGGCATTTTATCTTAAATTCTAAAGTTATAGTTTCTAACGGCCTCCTAATAATCATTGTTTTTCTTATAAAATAGTAAAAAATGATTGGGGTAATATAAAGTGAAGACTCTATGACAAATAGAAATGGATTCCAAAATGAATATTCTTTACTCCCAAAACCATGATTTAATTGAAAGATAAAAGATACCATTCCGTGATTAAAATTCCATATTAGGGTTGGAAGAAATGTTATTATAAAAGATAATAAAAAGAAAAAAATAAAAATATAAAATTTATTTTTTAGAAATTTAAAATAATAAATAGTGATTAAATTTGCAAAGATGATAGGAAGCATGTGATATTTAGAATTGGCTCCCATGCCTGCAGATATTCCTAAAAGAAAACATATATAATAGGAAAATTTATTTTTTATATTCATATAATAAATTATTTTTAGTAATAAATATAAGTAAGCTGAAAGAAATAGCAGGAGACAGAAATCAGGCATTAATATAAAGCTCTGAAAACTAAAAACCGGTATAGTATTAAAAATTAAAATTAAGAAATAAATTTTTTTGATAGAAACTTCTTTTTCTAAAATTTTACAAATTTGTGTGTAAGATAAAATTAAAAAAATACATGTTAGAAAGTTAAAAATTGGTACAAAAAATCTTAAATTACTGCTGTTATTTGTTATATATGTTCCAAGCTTACAAAACCAAGCGACTGCTCCAGGATGATCGTAATATCCTAAAGATAAATCCCTTGACCAATCCCAATAATATGCTTCAATATCCGCAATAGGAATATATTTACTCCAGGTAAAATGGAAAATAAAAAATATGCATAGTAGGGAAAAAATATTGATGTAATGGAAGTTTTCTTTTAAATATTTTTTCATTAATATTATTTTACTTTTGGTCAATTGTGTTTCTCTTTTTTAATATTATCCGTATTACTTTACAGTATATTCTTAAAAAAAGAAACTAGCCAAAATTTAGACTGAAAAGGAATGAAAAAAATTATCCTCTTAGCTCAGCATTAAATTCTTTACTGAGTACTTGGATAACAGTATTTGATATTTTTTGAATATCCTTATCTGTGAAAGTTCTTTCTGTTGGAATTAGAAGAATATTAAATGCGATGGATTTTTTATCTTCTGGGACTCCTTTACCTCTATAAATGTCAAAAATATTTAATTCTTGAAATATTGCAGGTGTTTCTTTTGCAAGAAGATTTTCTAATGAACTTTTAACTTTATCCTGAATTTCTTTTGCAGTTATGCTTTCACTTATTAAAAACGCAAAATCTCTGGAAATAGTAGGAAATTTTTGAGTTAATATAGCATGTTTA
The DNA here is from genome assembly GCF_009792895.1 of Pigmentibacter ruber. Lineage (NCBI taxonomy): Bacteria > Pseudomonadati > Bdellovibrionota > Oligoflexia > Silvanigrellales > Silvanigrellaceae > Pigmentibacter > Pigmentibacter ruber. The sequence continues at coordinate 104,846 of NZ_WSSC01000004.1, read as the reverse complement.
ATAAAACTTTTTGGGGTATTTAATTGTTTTATTAATAAAGAAACATTTATTTCAAATGCAAGACATGGAACATCTATTTCATAGTTGCGCATTGTTTGAGGGTGGAGTTCTCCACACCAACCAACAGAAATAAATTCATTACTTTGTTGTGACTTTAAAAATATTCCAACTCTTCTACCAGGATGCAAAGCTGCGGCGAACGGGTGAAATTTTAAATCTTCAGATTCTTTGTTTTTGTCATCAATAATTTTAAAGATAAAAGGTTCGCAATCCATACAATTTAATAGAGATGATACATGTGCTAAAATATCATGTAATGACCATTTTATAGCAGAAGTATTTTGCCAATTTTTTTCAACTTTATTTCCAAATACTACACCAGCTAATCTTGGAGTTTCTACTGGTCTTCCTTTTTGAGTTTTTTCTTTTGTATAAGAAAATCCTTGTGCAAAATGATATTCACTTAGAGAAATATTTGCATTCTTTAATTCTGTAGCTATGGATTGATCTAAATTATTATTTTCAAATATTCTATTTCCTTCTATATCACGATTTTGATATGTTCTGCAGATGTGAAATAATTGTCCACTATTATTGCCATAACTTAAATTTTTTGCAACTTTTCTTAGTAAATCTGGAATAAGAGTTGTGTGCAAGAAAGGCTCATCACCTATAATAGGATTTAAAAGAGCAACAGGCTCACCTAATGCATTAATTGATTCTAGTTTTAATTTTTTATATTCATCCGAACGCATAAAATGCAAGCTGATTACTTCATTATAACCAAGTGAAGCACAACGCGAGCTTATTTTTTCAAAGTATTTGAATTGTTTATCATCGTAATTAACGTTCGTAAATGTAATCATAGGAGCAGGGGGAACTAAATCAATCCCCTCTATTCTAATAAATTCTTCTACAAGATCTGCTTGACCATCTATATCTAAACTTCTCCATGTAGGTACACTAATTGTAGCTGATGTATTTGTTATATTTTCAAGTTCAAACCCCAGTGAAGCCAATATTTTTAATTGTTTTTCAAATGAAATAATATTTGTTCCTAGAATTTTTTCCTGGGATGTAGATAAAAAATTTATTTTGTTTATAGGAAATTCAGTTTTGATCTGTGGTTTTTTGGTTTTATCATAAGAATGAACAGTTCCACAATAAACTGGTTTAATATTTTGTAAATTTTCCATTAAAGCAAAATATTCAGCGGCAGCAAAAAATCTTTCAGCAGCATCAATTCCTTTCTCAAACATGAAACTTGCTTCAGTTTGTCTTGCATGTCTTCTTGATGATCTTCTTACTGCAACAGGATGTGGATTGGCAAATTCAATCACTATTTTTTTTGTATCTTTTGTTACTTTAGAGAATTCACCACCAAGTACTCCAAGTAAACCTTGAATTCTTTCAACATCACTAATCACTTGGTCGCTAGGATCTAAAGTTCTTTCTTTGCCATCTAATCCAGTGAATTTTTCATTTTCATGAGCTTGTCTTAAATAAATTTTCTTTTCATTTTGATTTTTTGAAAGCAGCTTTTCTAAATCAAATGCATGACTTGGTTGTCCAAAACCCAATAATAGATAATTTGATATATCTACTATATTATTAATAGAATTTTGCCCAAGATTTTCCAATAAATTTCTCAACCATGCTGGGCTAGGCTTCACTTGCACGGAGTCAACAAGCATAAAAAATGCTGGAGTGTCAATAGTATTTTCAGCAGAAAAACTGATTTGACCACATTTTAATTCAGTATTTTTTATAGCATCATTTTTTATTGTTTCAGATTTAATTAGGCTTTTTAAAGAATATTTGTCAAATGTATTTTTTGTATAAGGAATATTTAAATTATCAAAGGCAGCCGCAATTTCTCTTGCAACTCCAGCATGGAATAACATGTCTGGTCTATTTGGAGTAACACTAATTTCTAATAAAGTATCTGAAATTTCTAAAACTTCAAAAATAGGAAATCCTAAATATTTATTAAGATAATCTTGAGGTTTTCCTCCTTGCTGATCCTCAGAAATTTCCCAAATACCATCGCCATCAACTTCTTTTATAATTGGCAATCCGAGCTCTTCTCGTGAGCATAACATTCCATTACTTTCAACTTCACGAATTTTAGAACTTTTTATTTCTAAATTATTTGGTAATATTGTGGATGGAAGAGCTACAGCAACATATAAACCTTCCCTTGCATTTTTTGCGCCACAAACAATTTGTTTATTTTCTTTGTCTCCAATATTTACTTGACAAATTTGTAATTTATTTGCATTTGGGTGAGGTTCTGCTTTTTCAATTTTTCCTACAACAACTGTTTCTAGACCTTCTCCTTTTTTAATAATACTATCTATCTCAAAGCCTTGTTTTGTTAAATAGGGAGTTATTTTTGGAAGATCATAAGTTTGAGTTTCAATTTCTTTACCATTAATTTTATAATTTTGTTTTACTTTAGGTAGAGTAATAAATCTTTCTATAAATTTTAAACTAGCGAGCATTGTTGTTACCTTCTTTGAGGGAATTATGATAAAGTAAATGAGCTAAGAAACGAAATATCTCCATCTAACATGGAACGCAGGTCTGCTATTGCAAATCTATCTTTTGCCATTCTGTCGATACCAAATCCTAATGCAAAACCGCTATAAATTGAGGAATCTATACCACAGCTTTCTAGGACTTTTCTGTTAACTAAACCGCATCCACCTATTTCAGACCAGCCTACATATTTACAACTGCGACAGCCTTTTCCTAGACATTGTTGGCATTGAACATCTACTTCTGCGCTAGGTTCCGTAAATGGGAAATAGCTAGAGCGAAAACGCAATTGCACAGGTCTTCCAAAAGCTGCATTTAGCATTTCATTTACTGTATGTTTTAAGTGCCCTAAGTGAATTCCTTTATCGACCACTAAACATTCTATTTGTCTGAAACTAGGCAGATGAGTCATGTCATATTCATTTCTATAAACGCAGCCAGGGCAAACGATTTTAAGAGGTAGGTTTCTTTCCATCATGGCGTGACTTTGTACATTACTTGTGTGCGTTCTTAGAACCCATTCGCTTGCCAAAAAGAAAGTATCTTGCATTTCTCGTGCAGGATGATCTTTTACAACATTTAAAGCATCAAAATTATAAAAATTCGTGTCTATTTCTGGACCATCAACGACTGAAAATCCCATTCTTTGAAAAGGTTCGAGTAGTTCGCGCATAACAACAGAAATGGGGTGTCTTGTCCCTAAATTTAATTTAGGGAAAGGTAAGGTAATATCTTCTGTTTCAGATTCGAGTTTTTTTGCTTCTGCTAACAGACGATAATTTTCCAGAAATGTTTTTAAATTAGTTTCAATTTCAAGCTTAAGTTCATTGATAATTGCTCCAGCATTTTTTCTTTCATCAGCAGGAATATTGCGCAAAGACTTTAGCCATTCTTGCAATGGAGAACGTTTCCCTGAAAAGCGAATACGAATCTCTTCAATAATTTCAGAAGAAAAAATTGCCAAATCTGGATTGCGTTTTCCTTCTTGCCCAACAATTTGGATAAAGACAGATTTTTCATTTTGAATAAGTGTCTTTAATTCTTCAATATTTTGATATTGAATAGAATATGAGGCATTTAATATTTGGGTGATTTCTTCTGATTTTGACATATAACCTATTACTCCTGCAAAATCTGACTTAAATGTTGATGAAAATATAAGCAAAAAACAATATTTCCCGGACACGTCAGGCCAAGCTGTTTATATACTGACTCTGTTAAATAGCAAAGAGTCAAGCAAAGTTGAATTAGTTTTCTATTAGTTTTTATTTTTCTGAAATTTATCTGCGCTATGTCTGAGGAAATTCCAATTTTTTTAAGTTTAAACATCATCGTTTCTATTAAAATATTTAAAGGGAGCCATATATGTATCAATTTAAAAAAATATCACTTTTTTGCTTATTAATTGTGTTAAACTCTTGTAAAAAAGACAAAGAAGAAGAAAAAGTAAAAGTGAATCCACCTGAAATTCATATTTTGTCAAACCAGAATTCAAAATTTTTTACAGCACAAATGAATTCCGATGGCAGCTTTTCTCCTTATCAAGGTGAATGGATTGTTCCAGAACATGTTACTTCAGTTAAAGTAATTGGTTGTTCAGGTGGAAATGCTGGAGGGGGTGGTGGTGCAGGTGGAGCAGGTGCTTCTTACTACATGGGAAGTTGGTTTGGTGCTTCTTGGGGTGGAAATGCCAGTGCAGGAGGAGGAGCAAATGGACATCACTCAGGACAACCTGGGCAATTGGGACAATTAGGAAAATATCGCGAAGAAGTTGGTGGGTGGTACTCAGCAGAAAAAACGGCAAATGGATATCCACAAGCAGTTAGTGCAAAAATCTCTGGTACATTAGGCAAGGAAGGAGAAGGTTCAATCTTTGGCCCTTTGACATTTTCAAAAGCATCTGAAAACACAAAAAATATAGATAATACCATGAAAATAAATTCAAAATTTACTGAATATGCTGTTTGTTTAGGCGGATTTGGAGGAAGAGGTGGGAGGGGAGGACACGGAAGCTATTTTGAGTATCCTAACTTTGCTAACGGACAATCGCGTTATTTTCATGGTGGAATTGGGGGCAAAGGAGGAGACGGCTTGAATGGCTATCACAGTATTATCGAAGAACATACTTTAAATGTTACTCCTGGAACAAAATTCACTGTTTATGTTGGTGTTGGAGGTAAAGGTGGAATTGGCAGCAAAGAAAGAGCTCCTCATCAAGGAGGAGATCGTGTAATGGGATCGGCTAGTGGGGATGGTTTTCCAGGGGAAGATGGGCAAAATGGACGTCCTGGAATTATATATATTGAATGGATAGGAAAATAACTTTGCCTTAAGTTATTTTTATTACTTACCGTGAGGAGAAAGCATTTTACTAGGATCAACCCAAGCTTCAAATTGTTCTGCAGTAAGGTAACCTAATTTTATAGCTTCTTCCTTTAGTGTTGTTCCATTATGATGAGCAGTTTTAGCAATTTTTGCTGCTTTATCATAACCAATATGTGTATTTAAAGCTGTAACCAACATTAAAGATTTTTCCATGAGATCTTTAATTCTTTGGGTATTAGCTTGTATGCCACTTGCACAGTGTTCTTCGAAACCAAGAAAACAATCTGTCATTAGGCGAATTGAGTGAAGAACATTATGAATAATTACAGGCTTAAATACGTTTAGTTCAAAATTTCCTTGGCTAGATGCTACAGTAACAGCAACATGATTTCCCATGACTTGGCAACAAGCCATCGTTGCAGCTTCACTTTGAGTTGGATTCACTTTACCTGGCATGATTGAACTTCCTGGTTCATTTTCTGGAATAGAAATTTCGCCTATTCCACAACGAGGACCACTTGCAAGCCATCTAACGTCATTCGCGATTTTCATAAATGCAGTGGCTGTTGTATTTAAGGCACCAGAAAGTGTTGCTAGGGCTTCTTGTCCAGCTAATGCTTGAAATTTATTTGGAGCAGTGATGAAAGGAATTTTCGTAAATTCCGCTAATTTTTTTGCTATCCCAGAAGCGTAGTTTTTATGGGAATTCAAGCCCGTCCCAACCGCAGTTCCTCCTGCGGCTAATTCATAAATCATTTCCATTGCATTTAAGACGGCTTTTTTAGACATTTTTAATTGAACTACCCATCCGCTGATTTCATCGCCAAGTGTCAAAGGAGTTGCATCTTGTAAGTGTGTACGTCCAATTTTAATTATATTTTCAAATTCTTTTGCTTTTTTTTCAAAGGTAGCAATTATTTTATCAATTGCAGGAATGAAATTTTCATGAATAGCAATCGCAGCAGCAACGTGCATTGCAGTTGGAAAACTATCATTCGTACTTTGTCCTCTATTCACGTCATCATTGGGATGAACAGGTTTCTTACTCCCAATTTGTCCTCCAGCGAGTTCAATAGCTCTGTTAGAGATGACTTCATTAAAGTTCATATTAGTCTGTGTACCAGATCCGGTTTGCCAAACGACAAGCGGAAAGTGTTCATCTAATTTTCCAGCAATCACTTCGTCAGCTGCTTGACTGATATATTTTTCTTTCTCAGCATCTAGCTCACCGAGATGGGAATTTACTTGAGCTGCCGCTTTTTTGACTAGACCGTAAGCTCTTATAAATACACGAGGAAATCGCTCTCCGCTGATTTTAAAGTTTTGAAAACTCCGTTGAGTCTGTGCACCCCAATAAGCATTTTGTGGCACTGCAATTTCGCCCATGCTATCTGTTTCTATCCGAGTAGACATAGTAGAATCTCCTAAAAGGTAGAGAAGAAAGAAAAAAGCTTCCTTTCGATAAATAAAAAGCGCCTGGAAAAAGGCTAGCTAGATATTTATAGGTGTGGTCAAAGCTTGGAGCAAGTTTCTGATGAACTAAAGAGGTCAGAATTAAGACCGATATTAATTTAACAAAATATTGTGTACTTTTGGGGTGAAACGGATGGAAGTAGTAGTAAACAATTCAAGCGTTGAGTTTTCAGGGCTACTTAATGAAGAGTCTTCGATTGAAAAAATCAAAAAGGGTTTGGAGCAAGCTTTTGCAAACTCGAAAGATAAAATCATACGCTTAGACTTCTCAAAAGTAAAAAGAGCTAATTCATGCGGAATATTAGCATGGTACAAAATACTTGATGAGTTTAAAGATGGGAAATGTATCTATATAAATGTTCCAAGATGGTTGGTCGAGCAATTTAATATCAGTGATTTTTTAAGCGAGAGAACCTTAGTTGAAAGTATTCAAGCTAATTTTTATTGTCCATCAAATGATACACATGAAACGCTGTTACTTACATTAGGAAAAGAAATTCCAATTCAAGAAAGCTATGATGATTTTAATTTAGTGATGAAGAGTAAAGACGGACTAGACCTAGAAATTGATTTTGAACCAAATGAATATTTTTATTTTATTTCTTCAAATATCAAACGATTTAAGGGGGAAGCGGCTTGAAAGTTGTTTGCTTCTTACCTGATTCCATAGCTTTTCAAAATAAATTGGGAATGTTAACACGTTCGGCTGGAGTTGATTTTCAGCCATGTAAAACAGAAGAAGAAGCAAAAATTTTTGCAGCAAAAGAGAAGCATGAAAGATTTTTTTTGTTTGCAGATGCAAGAAAAGTAGACTTTCTTAAAGAGTTTTCTTTTTCATACCCAGAAAGTAGAATTATAGTTATTTTACAAGAGTCTCTGCAAAAAGTGATTCCTAGTTTAATGGATTGTGCTAATATTCAATGCTTTGTTGCAACAAATAACGGTGAATTTGATGCTAGAGAGTTAATTTTGTTATTAAAAAAGTTTGAAACAAAAGATTATCCAGGTTTAGATAAACACCTCGGATTTCCCTCAATTTTTAATGAAAAAAAAATTAAAAATCAAATTGATAAAAGAGAAGCGCTTACAAATCTCGAAGGCTTTATTATTAAAATTGGTGGAAATACAGAACGTTTTCAACACTATGCACATAGAGTTTGTGAACTTGCAGATGAGCTATTATTAAATGCAGTTTTTGATGCAAATCCTCGGATGAAAAATTGTGCGCGCCATGAAGCATTTGAATTGGAAGATAGTGAAACGGTAAAAATGAAGTGGGGTTTTGACGGAGAAGTATTTGGAATTTCTGTCAGTGATCCTTTTGGTACTTTAAGTAAAAAAACTGTTATGCAGTATATTGATGAAAATCAAAAAACAGAATCTATGGGAAAAAGAGTAAGTGGTGGCTTAGGTATAAAACTTATTTTTGATAGATTGCACCACTTTATAGTGAATGTAAAACCTGGAAAAATGACCGAAGTAGTCTGCCTTATGCGCTTTGAAAAACGCTTTAAAGATTTTGATAGTAGATTAAGAAGTTTTCATTTTTTTGTTGTTGAGGAAAAACATTAGAAATGTCAGCAGCAGAATTTAGCAAGGATCTGGATAAAGATCTTGCGGCCCAAATTCTAAAAAATGTTTCAACTGGTATAGCGCTTTTTAGTCCAGATGATCACTTCATGCGTTGGTGTAATGCCACTTTTAAAAAACAAACATGGTTTGGTGGAGCAGGTAAATCTGCAGCTAAAGTTAATATTAGTGACTTGTTTGATAAAAAAGATCATAAATTAATTTATGACTTATTTAATATAGCAATGAGTTTAGGACAAGCTTATGATTTTCAACGTCAAGTAAGAAGAGGGCCAGTTGGATCATTTCCTGCTGAAGTTAAACTGCATAAAATTATTATTCCGCAGAATGGCAATGAAGAAATTCTGATTTGTATGGAAATTGCAGATTTAAGTTTAACCAAAATGTATGATGAATTACAAAGTACACATGCGCAAATGCGTGAAAAAATGGCTGATCTTATGTCAGCGCAAGCTGAATTACATTATTCCGTTAGAATGAATACAATATCTGAAATAGGTGCAGATATCGCCCATCAGTTGATTAATCCAATAACAATGTGTCGAGGCATTTTACAAACTCAAATCATGCCAGCTTTAGCAGATCCTGCTTCGCAAGATGATATGAAAAAAGCCTTGCAATATATGCAAGACATTCAGGATTTAGCAGTATGGTTTAGAAAATTTTCTAACCCTAAGCTGTCAGAAACTCAAATTACTAAAATTATGAGTATGGTGGATGATGCTCTTATGCTAAATGTGCATCGTTTTACTACACAAGGTGTTACTTATAAAATTAGAAAAGATGATACGTATGATCCTGCAGTATTAGCAAATCCTGTTAACTTTATTATGTGGTTGAATGCCGCTTTTGCTGAATTATGCAATGTTATTCCACAAGGTAACAGCGTTATTTATATTGATATTAATGGCAACGATGAATTTGTTACGATATCAGCACAATGTGCTTGTATTCCAGGTGGAAAACAAAAAATTGCCACAACAACTTTAGAAAAATTTGCCAATAAAATGCCTGGTAGTGCAAAATTTGAAGCTATTTTACAAGATTCACATATTTTGTTCAGCCTTGGATTAAATTGTTTTCAAGAAGCAGAAGAAGCGCATAAAGATGATAGTGAAAAAGTATCTTCAGTTGATAGTAGCAATACAGCAACAGAAAAATTTGCAGGAAAAGACAATCCATTAGTTTTAATTGTTGATGATGAACAAGATATTCGTAGACTTGTGAAACGCGCAATGAAACAGGCAGGTTGGGAATCTATAGAAGCTGGAGATGGTTTGGAAGCTTTAGAATATTTTCAGCAAGAAGATAAAAAACCACTTGCCGAAAGAATTGTTGCTATAGTTTGTGATGTTAGAATGCCAAGGATGACTGGTCCACATTTTTTGGTTGCTTTGCGTGAAGAAAAAATACAAACACCATTCATTTTCTTTAGTAGTAACCTTGTAAATCAAGGCGGAGAAAATGGATTTAAGTATGATAATGTATTTTATATTACAAAAGAAGCTGGCCTTGATGAAGTAAAAAAAGTTGTTAGTAAATTTATGCCTAAATAGTTCTTATAATTAATAAAGAAAATTTATAAGATACCGATTTATTTCATAATACTCTATGCGGAGCTATTATGCGAATAAATAATTTTGGAATAAAAGTAAATATACTAATTTTATTTTTCTTAGTTCTTTCATGTAAAAAAAATATTCCTAACAATCCTAATCAAAGTGCTGCTTTTGATATCAATAAAGTAACGGTTAATAACTCAAAATTAGTAATAGATAAAGAAAAAAAAATAATGATTTATAATTCACCATCTAGTATTAAAGGAAAGTTAATAATTAATATGAATGACAGTTGTCAAGCGAAAATAAAAATTGACGAAAAAGAAATTGATAATAATTCTGACTTGATAGAGTTTGTAAAAAGTGAAAAAATTAACTTAGATTTAGGATGTGGTGGTAATTATGAAAAATATACTTTGTATATTTCATCTATCCCGATTATAAAAATTAAGGATAGTAATATTCAAAATTTTCCTAATATTATTAGTACAGATTTAGATTTAATTGACAATGGAATTGTATCTAAGCATAAAATTAAAGCAAACTTTCGAGGGGCTGGAACTTTATCTCTTTCAAAAAAGTCAATAGCAATTTATAGTGATGGAGTATTTAGTGAAACTTTGAACAGGAGATTTAAAATAAATTCAAATATAAATCATTATGTATTATATGCTTCTGCTCCAGATCCAAGTTTGCTTAAAGATCTATCGGGACAAAAGTTGTTTAATTCTTCTATTAATAATGCTAAACATCATAAAATTAAAGGAATTTATATTGATTTGTTCATAAATAATTCTTACAAAGGAATTTATGTGCTTTATAGCGCATTAAATACAAAGATATTAAAAAATCCTCCAAGTAATAAAAGACATACTATAGAATTTGCGCCAAATAATAAAAGTGTAATATATAGAATTCTTAACAGTGAAGATAATTTAATTGAAAATAGTAGTAATCATAAATTTCATAAAGAAAATTTATATACAGATGAAATGAGAAAACTATTCATGAAATGCGATAGAGAAATTGAAAACACCATTGATAAAGAGTATGCATTTGCTTTCATAAGCACTGTATTGATGCTAAATGCATATGACAATATTATTAATAACTGCTTTGTTTCCTTGGAAAAAGGTACGGTAAAAGAATTCTATAAAAATGGTTTTAAAAATGATCGTGTATACTTTATTATCTGGGATTTAGATACCTCTTTTTTTGGCGAAGGAGCTTTTGGTGAGTTATCAGGTTTTTCCTATGTAAGTACTTTTTCAGATGATGAACTAAAGAGTGATGGTAGTTTATTTGCATGTTTAACTAATAATACAAATAATTTTAGAGTTAAATATGTTGAATATTGGAAAAATAATAAGAATAAATTAAAGAATATATTAGTAAAAAGCTTAGAACAACAATACAATCATTTAAAATCAAACAACGCTTATGAACGAGAGTTACTGTATTGGGAAAATAGACCAGAAAAAAAATTTGAAATAGAAGATTTTGAAAAAATAAAAACATGGCTTGAAAATAGATTTGAATATTTAAACAAAATTCTAAATTAATTTATAATTTAAATAAAATCAATGGAAAGAATAAAATCATAGTAACAGCTTTATTGAAACGTAGTTATGAAATTCTCTTGTTTACTAAAAGTTTGTAAAATTATGATATCTATGCTATAATTTTGCAGCGAACTAGTTAATAGATGTATTATTATTTGAACAAAAATAGTATTGAAAGTTATTAAGACATGGTGATAAATCAATTAGATTTTGAATTGGTAATTCCTGCATATAATGAGTCTAGATCTTTGGCGCCATTAATCTCTAAGGTCGTTTCTTCTGCCAAAAAATCGGGTTTTAATCCGGATAATTTTCAATTAATAATAGTAGAAAATGGAAGTTTAGATGATTCCTGTAAGGTTTTAGAACATCTTATGCAAACTGAATACAAAGATTGGTTTCGTGTGGTTACTGTCAAGTCTAATAATGGATATGGGTTTGGAGTTTGGAAAGGTTTAATAACTACTACCGCAAAATTTGTTGGCTGGTCTCATGCAGATTTGCAATGTGACCCTGACGATGCTTTTCGAGCATATAGCTTAGCAAAAGACTCTTATTCATCTTTAACATTGGTAAAAGGAATAAGAAGTGGAAGGGATTGGAAAAGTGTCTTGGTGAGTAGAATTTTTGAATTCATGGTTTATCTAATTGTGGGATTAAAAATGAATGAGATAAATGCTCAGCCAAAAGTTTTTTCCAGGATGTTATTAAAACTAGTCGCAGATCCGCCTGTTGGTTTTTCATTTGATCTTTATATTTTATATAATGCGATAAAATATGGTTATGAAGTAAAAGAAATACCTGTAAAGTTTCCTGACCGTCAATTTGGTGTCTCTAGTTGGGCATCTAATTTTTTTAGCCGTTATAAGACTATTCTAATAGCAATAAAATATATGTTTGTTCTAGCTCATACTGAAGGTAGAGTAAAGAAATCGATTAAACTTAATAATTAAATCAATTCAATTTTTATTTATAATTGAATTGACGGTTGAGTTTAATTTCGCAGTAATTTGTTTTGAATAAAGGAAGTCTATGAAAGCAGTAGTATTGCATTCTAACAAACAACTAATAATAGAAGATTTTGCTATTAATTCTCCAAATCCCAATGAATGTCAAATAAAAATTGCAGCAACAGGTGTTTGTTCTTCAGATATTTTTAGAAGCTTTGACAATGGTGCTTATTTTTATCCACTTATTATGGGGCACGAATTATCGGGTGAAGTTGTTGCAATAGGAGAAAATGTTAAAAATATTAAAGTGGGAGATAATGTTGCGGTTTATCCTCTTATACCATGCCAAAATTGTAGTTTTTGTTTAAATCGTGCTTTTGTACAATGCAAAAACTATGATTATTATGGTTCACGCCGACATGGTGGTTTTTCAGAGTTTTTAAATGTAAATGAATGGAATTTAATTCCTTTACCTTTTTCAGTTAAATTAGATAGAGCAGCTGCATTAGAGCCTTTATCTGTTTGTATTCACGCAATAAAAAAATGTGGTTTATTTGGGAAAAATATTCAGCAAAGTTACGAAAATAAAATTAATGTTGCAATTCTTGGAGCAGGTTTTTTAGGATTACTATGTGCAAAATTATTGAATTGGATTGATCCGCAAATTTCAGTAACTTTGATTGATAGAAATAAGTTTAAACTTGATCAAAATAAATGTGAATTTCAAAATAATATTTGCTTAGAAAATAGCGAAGAATGGGAAAAATACTTAACGAGAAATTCTAATCAATTTTCGCATGTCATTGAATCTTGTGGATCTCCTGATACATTTCGCTACACGATTCAAATAGCTCAACCAGGAGGAACAATTGTTTGGATGGGTAATATATATTCAGATTTAGAAATCCCAAAGAAAATGGTAAGTTCAATTTTACGTAAAGAATTAGTAATAAAAGGAACATGGAATTCAAATTATGATCCGGAAATACCTGATAATGACTGGTATGATGCAATCAATATTTTAAAAAGTGGATTTGACTTTGAAAATCTAATTTCTGAAAAGATTAGTCTCAATGAATTACCATTAAAATTAAAGCAATTATTTTCTCATAAATCAAGAGAATCTGAGTTTAATACAATTAAAATATTTGTTATTCCATCTATGTCTGAAGAGAGGAGCTGTAATTGAAGGAACAACAATTAGTATGGTCTTTTAGAAAAAAATTATTCTTAAATTTAGATAAAATAATTCTTTTTTTGTCAATAATTCTAATTTTCTTAATTTTTAGTTTATGGGACATTTTAGGTTGTTTAAATGGCTACTGTAACCTATATTCAAGTGCTTCTGTAACTGCAATGAAATTTAGTGAAATTAATAGTTGGCTGCCTTTAAGTTTGCGCGTAGCACAAGGAAATTTATTTCCCATTTTTCCCTCTATTGATCCCTCTGCAAGTGGTTTTGCATTTTTTCCTTACTTTTCTTTATGGTTTCACGGATTATCAATAAAATTATTCGGTCTGAATGGGTCTTACATTTTTGGACATGTTTTTTTTCCAGTATTTGATTTTATATTACTTTATTTAATATTTAGAAAATATGTAAATACATTATGGTCAGTCTCATTATCTTTTATTGCTTTAGTATCGTTTACTGGACTGCCATTTAGGAAATTTTTATTAGAAGTTATTTTAGGAAATACTCAAATTGATATAGCGACTTTGCAATCTTTAAATGTAGCAGGTTTTCCTTTTCCTTCTTTTTCTTTATTTTGTTTTTTAGGTGCATTTATTCTTTCTTTAGCAAAGAAAAAAATTTCTAATAGAAGACTTTTTTTTCTTACAGCTATTTGGGCATTACAGAGTCAAATTTATGTTATTAATTCAATTGTTGGTCTGTTATTTTGGTTTATGTTTTTTCCTATTAGGTTAAAACGTGAAAATCTTATGATGAATTATTCTCTATTAATTAGAAAAATATTATTTCAATTTATAATTGCTATAGTAATAGTTAGTCCAACAGTTTTTGCTTTTTTTAATCATAGCAGTGGCCTGTCATTTTCTGAATTAGGCGTAATTTCAAATACTAAAAGTGTAATATTTTCAGATATATTTGTTTTCTTATATTTTGTTTTTCCTCTTTTATTAACTATTAGTATTGCTTTTATATCTAAATCAGATCCTTATGAATTTTTATATAAATTCTCTCCTATCATAATTTTATTTTTAATTGAGTCTAGTTTTTATATCTTTGGTATAACTTTTAATTTGTCTATTCCAAATACTTTACTTTTTTCAAGACTGTCTATGGTATTTTTTCATTTTTTATATCTTATTCCAGCAATATACTATATTAGTTTTAGGATAACTACTTTTTATTTTAATAAAAATCAATATGTTCAAAATTATTTTAGAAAGATACTTATTTTTTTAAATACTAAATTAAGTTACATATTATTACCTATAATTATTATTTTTCTATTTTTATTTGCTGCCATTTCAGCAAGAAAAAATTATTTTCATATCAAAAATATTAGTTCTATTGAAGAAGTAAAAGCGTATGAAGAACTCACTTTACTTACAAAAGATCTTCCGAAAGGATTAGCAGTTTTAGCAGAAAATCCTTTAGCAAATTTAATGATTCCAATTTCTACAAATAATGCTACTTTATGGATAAATCGTTTTGCAAATAATGTTTCGCAAAAAGAAGTCATAAAAAGATTTGCATTAATTGCAAACATTTTTGGATGGAGTCAAATTGAATTTTTAAAATTTATGCAGAAAGGACAATTTCAGGATTTAACTCAAATTAATAACCCTATCAATATAGATTCAAGTAATATTTTTAATTCAGGAGTAGGTTACTGGTTCACAATGCATAATAGCACATTATCTGAAATAGAACAAAAAAAATATGTAGAAGAGTTAACATATGAATATAAAAATATAAATGTAAAATTAATGATTGATAAATATAAATTATTTCGTATTTTATCGAGCAAAGTTCTTTATAGTTTGCCTGATAATTTTACTGTAACAAAAACTAATATAGGATATTTGTATAGTCGAAAATAATGAGCTAAAATAAATTTTATCTAGTTAAGGATAATACAATGGAAAATATGCAAGCAGCAGTTTTTTTAGGTGAAAAATTGCTTGAACTTCAGACAAGGAAAATCCCTGAAATAAAGGATGGATCTATTCTAATTCGAGTAGAATCATGTGCAATATGTGGCTCTGATTTAAGGATTTTTAAGCATGGAAATGAAAGAGTAATTCCACCTAGAATTATTGGACATGAAGTAGCGGGTGAGATTATTGAAATTGGATCTGGAGTTTCTTCGCAATATAAAATTGGTGATCGAGTTTCTGTTGGAGCTGATGTTCCTTGTGGAAATTGTACTTTTTGCTTATCTGGAAGAGCGAACTGTTGTGATGTAAATTTAGCAATAGGTTACCAATTTGATGGAGGGTTTTCACAATATATGCTTTTAGATCCTCTTGTTGTATCTGGAGGACCATTACAAAAATTTGAAACAAATATAGATTTTGATACAGCAGCGCTTAGCGAACCTTTAGCATGTTGTCTTAATGGTTATGAAGTGGGCTTAATCAAGCCTAATTCAACTGTAGTGGTATTTGGTGCAGGACCTATAGGTATCATGCTTGTAACTCTGGGACTATCTTATTTTGAAGCAGCAAGAATTATTGTTATAGATCCAAATAAAGAGAGATTAGAATTAGCTAAAACGTTTGGAGCAAATCACATATTAAATCCTAATGAAACAGACGTTATTGCAAGTGTACTTGAATTAACTAATGGGATGGGTGCTAATATGATTTTTACAGCATGTCCTGATGTTGGAACTCATGAGCAAGCCATAGCGATGGTAGCTAAGAGGGGTGTTATTAATTTATTTGGTGGACTTCCCAAATCTTGTCGGCCTATTCAATTTTATTCTAATCAATTGCATTACCGTGAAGCTTATTTAACAGGCTCACATGGTTCTACACCAAAACAACATCAGCTTGCTGTTAAGTTAATAACTGATAAAAAAATAAATATCTCTAGTTTAATTAGTCATCGATTTAAATTAGATCAAATTAACGAAGCATTTGCACAAGCTGCATCTGGCCAAAGTATGAAAGTGATTATTAAACCCAATGCATAAAAAAGTTGTTGAAATTTCAGCATCAGTAATGTGTATAAATTGGCTTGAAGCTGGAAAAGATTTATCTGACTTAGAAAGAAATAATATTGATTATCTCCATTGGGATATTATCGATGGTTCTTTTGCACCAGATTTTACAATGGGTTCAAGTATAATTAATACTTTAAAAGAAAAAACAAATATACGTTCTGATTATCATTTAATGGTTGAAGAACCTAGTAGAATATTTGATATGTTAAATATAAAACAAGGTGACATTGTTACTATTCATCAAGAATGTTCAAGAAATCTGCATCGTGATTTAATTTCATTGCGGCGTAGGGGATGCTTAGTTGGAATTGCGATTTGTCCAGGAACTCCACTTGAAACTTTGGAATATGTGATTGAAGATGCTGATGTAATATTAGTTATGACTGTGAATCCAGGTTTTAAAGGACAAAAACTGGTTGCACAGACCCTTCGGAAAATCGAGAAATTAAAAAAACTTATTCTCGATTTAAAGCTTGACACAAAAATTGAAGTAGATGGAAATGTATGCTCGCAATTTATACCAGAAATGGTTTCTGCGGGTGCTGATATTTTAGTTGGAGGATCTTCAGGACTTTTTCGTAAAGATATTGGAATAGATGAGTCAGTTATTGCAATGGAAAAAGATATATTGCAGGGAATAGATGCTCGCAAATTGAAAGGATATTATTAATGGAGTATTGTCTAGCAATTAATACTGGATTTGCGGTTAATAGATATTCTGAACCAGAGATTTGGCCAGAGATTATTGGAAATCAATTAGGAATTAAATATGTACAGTTAACTGCAGATCTATTAAATCCTGATTTACCAGGAAGTATTTTGGCTTCGCATGTAAATCGTATTCAGGCATCTTGTAAAAAGTATAATACTTCTATTAATAGCACGTTTACAGGTGCTTTTACTCGTGTAAATCATCTAGCACACCCAGATCATGAAGTAAGAAAACATTGGATTCTATGGTTCAAAAAATTTGTTCAAATTTCAGTTGATCTAGGTGCAGAATCTATGGGGAGTCATTTTGGTATTTTTACTGCAAATGATGTAAATAATCCTGATCTTCTAAAAGTAAGAATACAACAAAATATTGAAGGATGGCATGAAATAGCTGAATATGCTAAATCACAAGGTTTAAAGTATTTGACTTGGGAACCAATGTCAATAAAACGTGAACAAGGAGAGACAATAGCGGCAACTAAAATATTACAAAAAAATGTTAATTTACAAAGTCCTCTTCCTTTTTTTATATGTTTAGATGTAGATCATGGCGATGTTACTTCTGTAAATCCTGATGATACAAATCCGTATGCTTGGATTAATGAATTTGCTAATGAGTCACCATTAATTCATTTGAAGCAGAGTTCAGCAAATAAACAAGGACATTGGCCGTTTATAGAAGAGTATAATAAATTTGGAAAAATTGTTCCGGAAAAAATAATTGATGCATTAGAAAGAGCAAATAGCAAAGCAAAATTTTCAAAAACATTTCTGACTTTAGAGTTAAGTTTTCGTGAAAGAGAACCAATAGATAGTAATGTTATTTCGGTATTAAAAGAGTCAGTTGCATATTGGCGAAAAACTGTTCTAAATTAATTAAATAAATAAAATTTTTAAACCTCTATATCGGTTAATTATTATGAATATTATTATAACTTTAGCAGGTCATTCAAGGCGTTTTAATTTAGCAGGTTATCAAGTTCCTAAAGCATTTATTGATATTGATGGAAGTCCTATGGTTTCACATGTTGTAGATATGTTTCATCCAAAAGATAATTTTTACTTCATAGTTAATAGTGAACAATTAAGTCAACACCCTGAAAGTATAAAAAAACTTGAAAATTTAGCTGTTAATTCAAAAATTATTGTAATAGAACCCCATGAAGTAGGACCTGTATATTCAATACTTTTTGCAAAAAATCATCTAAAATGTGATGAACCTATTTTAATAACATATTGTGATTTTATTGTTGACTGGGACTATGATAAATTTCTGAAAGAAGTTAGTCATTATCATGGTGCTATTCCAGCTTTTAAAGGATTTCATCCTGCTTCATTTGGAAATACATATTATGCTTATATGCGGACAGAAAATAATGAATTGCTTGAATTACGAGAGAAAAAATCTTTTACAGAAGATAGAACACAAGAATTTGCTTCTGTAGGTATATATTATTTTGATAAATGGGAATTATTTGAGAAATATGCAGTAAATTATTTGGAAGGTAGTTATGAAAAATCTTTGCCAGAAGCTTATGTAAGTTTATTATTTAATCCAATTGTTAAAGATGGTCTATCAGTTAAAATTACTCAAGTAGATAAATTTATATGTTGGGGAACACCAGAAGATCTAGCACAATATTTATTTTGGCTTAAGTATTTTAAATATTTTGCTAATGAATTTCGCCAGAAATCAAACAATCAAACAATATTGGAAAATAAAATAAGTGAAAATCCTAGAACAATAAATTTAATTCCAATGGCAGGAAAAGGATCTAGGTTTAAAAATGATGGATATAGAGTAACTAAACCACTCATTCAAGTTTTAGGAAAACCAATGGCTATTAGTGCAAGTTTGTCTTTTCCAGAAGCGGAACGATGGATTTTTTTATTAAGAGATACAGAACTTGCAAAACATCCTATTAAAAAAGCTTTACTAGATTTTAAACCACATGCATCAATTGTTGGAATTAATCATGATACAGCTGGCCAAGCTTCAACCTGTTTACTTGTAAAAGATCAATTATATCCCGATGCCCATCTTTTTATTGCCTCTTGTGATTATCAAACTATCTATAATAAAAAAGTATGGCAAGAAATTTTAGAAGACGAAGAAATTGATGGAGCAATATGGACATTTAGGATGGGATCCGGAATATTTAAAAATCCAAATGCCTTTGCATATTGTAAAGTGGCAACAGATAATAAAACCATAGTTGAAGTCATTGAAAAAAAGACAATTAGTGACACCCCAGAAAAAGATCCCGCGGTGGTAGGTAGTTTTTGGTTTAGAAAATCATCTGATTTTATATTAGGTGCTGAGACAATGATAAAAAATGATATTCGAGTAAATAATGAATATTATGTTGGAACAAGTATTAATACTTTACTACAATTAGGAAAAAAATTTGTAATTTTCGATGTTGATCAATGGATTTCTTTTGGTGATCCTTTTGAGTTACAAGTGTTTGAATATTGGGAATCACATTTTTATACGAGATTTAAATAATATGCTTATCAAATATGTTTATCATAGAGTAAATAAGGTTGAGGATATAAAAAAAATCAATCCAAGTTGGGGGGTCGAAATTGATTTAAGATCAAATGTAAAAAAGAATGGAACATTACATTTGTCACATGATCCTTGGACTGAAGGAGATGATTTTGAAGATTGGTTAAAAATTTTTGTTAATCATAGAATAGAAGGACCAATTATATTAAATACAAAAGAAGATGGATTAGAGTCGCGTGTTATTGAACTTTTAGATTACTATAAAATTGAAAATTGGTTTTTTTTAGATACAGCTTTTCCCACTCTGGTAAAATATACTCTGCACAAAAATGAAACTCGTTTTGCTGTACGTTATTCTTGTTATGAACCAATAGAGTCCTTAATTCCTTTTATTGGAAAAGCACAATGGGTTTGGGTTGATTGTTTTGGCGGCCTTCCTGTAGATCATGACATTTTAAAAATTATTTCAAAAAATTTTAAAATCTGTTTAGTTTCTCCAGAACTTGTCGGAAAAAATATTACTGATATAAATAATTTTTTTAATTTGTCTAAATATGCTAAATTGATTTGTACTAAAGATCCTAATTTTTGGATGAGAAATTTAAATTATTTTAGATAGTAATTTATATTTTTAAAGAAAAAGGAAAAATTATGCCAATGAATTCTCTAATATTAAGGAAACAATATTTTCCAAAAAAGTCAGAAAACAGGATGACATTTAATGGTGATTTAGTTGCAGCTAGAAATTATTTTATAAAGAATAGATTCAAAAATTTAGATTTTTTATTAAAGTCAAGATATGAATGGATGAATCCTTATCTTGCTAATAAAGAAAAAATAGTTGAAATTGGTTGTGGTGCTGGATTTTCTCATTTATATTTAAATAATAAACCTATCTTGACAGATGCCTTAGAAAACCCTTGGGTTGATAAATTAATTGATGCAACAAATATGGATTTTGAAGATAATTCTATTGATGTAATAATCGCATCTCACACAATTCATCATTTCTATAGTCCATATAAATTCTTTGAAGAAAGCCAAAGAGTTTTAAAAAAAGATGGTGTTATTCTTATTCAAGATGTAAATAGTTCTCTTTTTATGCGTTTTATATTACGAATTATGAGGCATGAAGGTTGGTCTTATCAAGTTAATATTTTTGATCCTCAGACAATTGCAAATGATCCTGCAGATGTTTGGTCAGCAAATTGTGCTATACCTGAGTTACTTTTTCAAGATAAAGTTAAATTTCAAAATTGTTTTCATAATTTATCTATAGAGAAGTATACTAAATGCGAATTTCTTATTTTTCCTTTATCTGGTGGTGTGAATGCTAAAATAAGAATGCCAGAGTTTTCTAATTCAATATTAAAATTCATTTCTTTTATTGATAAAATGTTAGTTAAAATTGCACCAAATATTTTTGCTTTAGGATGTAGTGTTGTAGTAAGAAAGTTTAAATAAGAATGAATAATAATTATATATTTTGGTTTTTTTTTCAAATAATATCATTAGTTCCTATGTATTTTATAGGAATAAAAATTGTTAAGTTACCATTTGTTACTACTTCACTAGTGGGACTTTCTGCAATTGCATTTTTAATGGGTATTTTGGCAAATATTTCTGCTGGTTGTATAAAAATATCTATATTACTAATATATCTATATGGTTTTATAGAGTTTGGATTATATTTTTATAGACATAAATTTTCAATTAAAATTAAACACACTAATATTCTTTTAATTACATTAATAATTTTAATAGTTTTTTTGATTAACAATCCTTATTGGTTTTTTATATCTACAGATAGTAATATGATTTCAATGGTGAGTTATAATAAACATTATTCTTATTACGAAGGATTATCAACAGAAATATTAAGGGCTGAATATTTTTCAAGGCTCAGAATTGCAAACAATTATCCTAATGAATGGATAAATTATCATTTTTTTAATGCTTCAGCACTTTCTTTTGTTCAATACTTGCGATTTGAGTACAACCTGATAACATATTTTATGGCCAAAATATTTATTTTTTCTCTTATGATATTTTCTTTTTTTGAGAATATTTTTCTATATAAGAAAGAAGATAGTAAGATAGTTCTCTCGATAATAACTCTTTTTTGGCTTTTCATAGGTTTTAGCTTTTTTGGTCATAATGTGACTTGGAATATTACTACAACAGGTTTATTTTCGTTTTTTGCTATTCCTTGCTTTATTTTTGCCTTTATAAGGAAAGATTACTATTCTTCTATAATATTCTTAATGATACTAGGTGCAAGTGCATTTAGGTTAATGCCAATAGCATTTATATCATGTGTCTTTATTTTATATTTTTTTATAAGAAAGAATATTATGCAATACTTTAAAGATAATTTAATTTTTAAATTTTATTTTATACTATCTTTTCTTATTTATAATCTGTTAACCTTGATACCCAGTAGGGGAAGTTTTATAAAAATATCAGGAATTGTTCAAAATCCTTTTATTGATGGTTGGTTATTTAACCTTTCTTTTTATAAAATTATAGGTTACATATTATCTTTTTTTAATTTAGATAATTTATTTAAATACTATAATTTTGTTGGGTATTTTTTAAATAATAATTTAGTTTTATTTATTTCTTTTTTTGTTTTAATTTGCTCTTTTCTTTTATTGATATCAAATGTTTTATTTAAAAATTTTAAGTTAATCGAATTTAAATTATTTAATAAAACTTTTTTGTTATTTTTTTTATTAATTTTCTTGATTTTTTCATTTAAAAATAAAAGTTATTTATTGTTTAATATTTTAAGTTTGAGTTATATTTTTGTGACTTCTGTTATTTGTACAATTCTTGTAAACAAAAATAAAGAATACATTAATTTATTAAATTTTTCTTTTTTCATACAATTTTTTTCTTCAATATGTTGTTACTTAGGTACAAATGAAATTTTTGGAACAACTCTGTACGTTACATTCGATCTTCTACTTTGGTCTATACTACTAATTTTTTTAATAGAGTTTAGTTTTAATAAAGTCAAATATTTAGCTATTATTTTGGCCTGTATTTGTATCTACTTCCCACAGCGTTATTATGCTTCGATTTACTTTTCAAAATTTGAAACTTTAGAATTAAATATTGGGAATTTAAGTCAAATTAAATATGCAAACAAAGGGAAAGAATTTTTTCAACTGTCACCTCAGTTTTCTTCCCAATACATTGATATAGTTTCTTCAATTCTTGGAATGCGAGTACAAAACAACGAAAAATACATTTTTGCTACAAATGATTTTATTGACAAAAGAAAAACGTTTGAAAAAGGGTTAGGAGATAAAAAATAAGTCTTTTTTAGTGATTTTTCTGTTAGAATTGAATAGGGTGAAATTTTTGTTGGATTTTGAGTTATATTTTGATTCAAAGAAAATTTATAGGAACTGTACTCATTAAGGTGTGTTTATTTAATGCTAAATTTGAAGAATATCATATATTTTGTAGGTAATAAATCATTATTTTGGTTTATCATAACTTTTTTTGCAGCCATTTTTTTATCGCTTGTTGAACTATTAATAGTAGCTTTTTTGCAACTATTTTTAGTAAGTTTAGGATTGGTTCAGACAAAAGTTAAAGTATTAGGTTTTGACGTGCCCCGGATTGAGCTTTTTTATGTTATATTATTTCTTGTTTTAATTGGTTTTTTTAGAATTATTGGGCAAATATTTTCTAATCATAGTACAGGTTTTTCATTAGAATATGCAAATTGTAGATTAAGAAATTTAGCTATTTTTGATTTATTTAATAAACGTTCTAAGGATGATGGCGTTTCTGATGTGAATTTCAGAATCACAGAAATATTTCCTAAGGCTTCTTTGTTTATATCAAATATTGTTTATTTTTCTTCGTTTTTTCTGCAATGTACAGTTATCACTTTATTGATGTTTACAATTGCATGGAAAGAATCACTTTTGGGATTATTTGGAATTTTTTTTATTGGCTTAATAATTCTTAAAATTACTAAAAATGTTAGAAAAGTTGCTTTAAAAGTTCCAATTGAACAGTATAAGTTAAATTCTGGTATAGAAAGAATTTCTAAAAATATTCTTTTTGTTAAAATTATGCACACTGAGGACTTAGAGCATAAAAAATTAGTTGAGAGTGTTCTTAATTATGGGTTGTCTTCCATAAGAGCTTCATTTTTGGGCATATTGAGCACAACAATATCTCCATTTTTAGGAATATTACTACTAGTTGTTATTATTTTATTTAGCCAAAATTATTTTAACACTGAAGGTATGATTTTAGTTTCTTTTTTATACCTTTTTATAAGATTTGTTCAAAATTTAGCAACATTATTTGGTTATTTTAGTTCATTAAATGTTTACTACCCTCAATTTAAAATAGCTTTGAATTATTTCCTAAGCTTTGAAAAAAAGAGAATTCTTCTACTTAATAAGTCTCTTGATATAATTAATTTTATAGGATCAAATAAAAATTATTTATTGCCAGATAGTTTTTATGAAACCTTGAAAGTGTCTAAAAATATTAATATGGATGTTAAAAATTTAAATATCATTTTTGATGATGTGACGTTTGCCTATGAATACTCAAAAACTCCAATCATAAAAAATTTAAGTTTTGAGATTTTGCAAGGAAGCCATGTAGGAATTATTGGACCAAGTGGATCTGGAAAAAGTACAATTTTATATCTTTTGTTAGGTATTATAAAACCTAATTTGGGAAGTGTATCTATAGCAGGTTATTCTCCAGAAAATACTTTATCCTCTAACGGTATTAAAATTGGTTATGTAGGAGCTGAGCCTTTCTTGATAAAAGGAACAATAAAAGACAATCTTTTATATGGTATGAAAGAAAATGTATCAGAAGAACAAATATGGCAAGCATTAGAATTTGCTAGTATGAAGGATTTCATAGAAAGAAAATCTTTAGAGTATTTAATACCTGAAGATCAGTCTGGTCTATCTGCTGGACAAAAACAAAGGCTTTGTCTTGCAAGAGCTGTTTTGAATAATCCTCAATTATTAGTCCTCGATGAATGTACATCTAATCTTGATGAAGATACTGAAAATGAGATAGCATTATCTCTTGAAAGGTTGAAGGGTACTTGCACTGCAATTATCGTTTCACATAGACCAGGAATTTTGAGGTCGGTAGATAAAATTATAGATTTGAAGGGTAGGAACTTAGAAAAATGATAAATTTACATGAGCCGACATTTGATCTTGAAGATGAAGAATATGTTCTTAAAGCATTGCGTTCTTCCTGGGTTTCGACAGGAGGTCCTTTCGTTAATACATTTGAAAAAGAATTTGCAGAGTTTGTAGGAGCAAAACATGCAATATCAGTTTGTAATGGAACTATAGGGATTCAACTTTCTATAGAAGCTTTAAAATACAAACAACAAACTTTCCAAAGTTTTGATATAATTATCCCTTCTTTGACTTTTATTGCGACAGCAAACGCTATCGTTCATGCTGGAGGCTCTCCGAAGTTCATTGATGTTGAAGAAAATTCATTCCAGTTTTCTATTGAAAACTTTAAAAACTATACTTTAAATAACTATGATTATAGATTTGAACAAAAGTGCTGGGTAAATAAGTTAACAGGAAATAAATTACTAGCTTTTATACCTGTACATGTAATGGGTTGGTCTGCTGCTGAAAGGCAATTATTACAAGAAATTTCTGAAGAATTTAAAATAACTATCTTAGAAGATGCAGCTGAAGCTTTAGGAACTTATAATTTAGATGGCTCGCATATAGGAAATTCTAGTTTAGCAGCAATTTATAGTTTTAATGGAAATAAAGTACTTACTACTGGTGGTGGTGGTATGATTACAACAAATGAAACTGAATTTGCAAAACATTTAAAACATTTATCAACAACTGCTAAAATAGATAATTTAAGATTTATTCATGATGAAGTTGGGTATAATTTTAGACTAGTTAATTTATTAGCTGCTTTAGGCTGTTCGCAATTAAAGAAATTAAAATCCAGATTAGTAAGGAAGAAAGAAATTTTTAATTTATATTCTAAATATTTACAATCACCATTTTTAAGCATATATAGCCAAAAAAATTGCAATTCAAATAATTGGCTAATTTGCACAGTTTTTGAAGATTTTAATTTGAGAGAAAAAGTTTTAACAGTTTTATTGGAAAATAAAATTCAGGTTCGACCTTTGTGGATGCCTTGTCATTTACAGCCAGCTTATCAAACGGAAAATAACTTATTATTGGCAAATACCGAAGATATTTGGAAAAGAACTTTATCTCTTCCGTCAAGTCCTCAAATATTGGATGAAGAAATAAAATATATTTCTGATTTAATTCTTTTCAGTCTTAGTGGTGAATAATGATAAATAAATTTTCTCCAACATTCAATGAAACAATTTTGTCAGAAAATGCGACTTTAAAAGAGTGTTTGGCACATATATCAAAATCAGGACTATTAATTACGTGTATATCTTCTTATCAAAGTAAAAGATTTCTGGGAATTTTATCGGATAGTGACATTCGTAAAGCTCTTTTAAGTGGAGCTTCATTAGATGATTCTTCTAAAAAATGGATTAATACCAATCCTGTTACAGCACATGTGAACAGTTCAGTTGAAGAATTATTTGAACTTGCGCATCGAGTTGGAAAAAGAGAAATCCCGCTTTTAGATGACCATGGTCATCTTGCTGATATCTTTATATTAGGCCTGAATGATATCCGTACTTCAGAGATAAAACAAAAATGTCTTGAAGCAAAAAGTCAAATTTCAAATTATATGTTCATTTTGGCTGGTGGATTGGGCTCCCGGCTAAGGTCTATTGTTAATGATAGACCGAAACCATTAGCAATTGTTGGGGGTAAACCAATCATTGAAACTCTTGTAATGCAAGCAACCTCTCAAGGGTTTAACAATTTTTATGTTTCAACTAATTATCTTGCAGATCAAATTGAAGAATTTTTACGATTAGATAAATTTTCTAATTTAAATATTAATTTTGTAAGAGAAAAAAAGGCACTTGGTACTGCAGGTTCAATAGGATTGGTTAAAAATAAGATTCACGAATCTTTAATAGTTTGCAATGCAGATATTTTAACAAATGTGCAATATGCAAAAATATTAGAAGAACATGAAAAACAAAATGCGGATATAACATGTGCGGTAAGATCTTTTCAATATACAGTTCCATATGGAGTTGTTGAAGTATTAGATAAAAAAATATCAAATATTGTTGAAAAACCTAAGATTGATTTTTTAGTAAATGCTGGTATTTATATATTAAATCCAAGGATTTTAGAATTAATTGAAATTGATCAGTATTTAAATATGACAGATTTTATTACAAAATGTACTCTGAAAGGAAAAAAAATTGTTCCTTATTTGTTACACGAATATTGGATTGATGTCGGTTTACCCGAAGAATATTTAAAAGCTAACAATGAATATCATCTTCATTTTGAAAGTTAATTATATGTCTAAAAGAAATCTTGGAAAAGTATTTGTTACTGGAAGCGATGGGTTTATCGGTAGTCATTTAGTAGAAACCCTTGTTGAAAGAGGATTTGAGGTTACAGCATTATGTCAATATAACTCTTTTGGGAAATATGGTTGGCTTGACGATTATACTCAAAATAAATGTCCTCACAATTTAAATTTAATTTTAGGTGACATACGTGATCCTTTCTATCTAAAAAAAATGATAAAAGGCCATGATACAGTTTTTCATTTAGCTGCTTTAATTGCTATTCCCTACTCCTATGTAGCTCCGCAAAGTTATTTTGAGACAAACGTTTTGGGAACATTAAATGTCATGGAAGCATGTTTAAATTATTCAAATGTCTCTCGCTTTATCCATACTTCAACTAGCGAAGTTTATGGAACTGCACAGTTCGTTCCCATTACTGAAAAACATCCATTGCAAGGCCAATCTCCTTATTCTGCAAGCAAAATTGGGGCAGATATGGCTGTAGAATCTTATTATCGATCAATGTCTCTTCCAGCAGTAACATTAAGACCTTTTAATACTTATGGACCAAGGCAAAGTATGCGCGCAGTTATTCCAACTATCATTTCGCAAGTCTTGTCTGGGAATTCTGAAATTAAATTAGGAAACTTGAGTGCAACTCGTGATTTTAATTATGTAATGGATACAGTTGAAGCTTTTATTGCAGTTGGTGAAAATAATAATGAAAGTATTTTAGGACAAAGTTTTAATACAGGAACTGGACAAGAAATTTCTATTCAAGATATCTGTAAACTTATTGCTAAAATAACAGATAAAAAATTTTCTATTATTACAGAAAATGAAAGAATAAGACCAGAAAAAAGTGAAGTTGAAAGATTACTTTCGGATCCTTCGAAATTATATCAAGCTACTGGTTGGAAAGCAAAATATAGTCTTGAAGAGGGATTGATAGAAGTTCTCAATTGGATGAAAAATCGGAAAGAATATTTGTTGCAGAAAACTATTTACTATGTATGATTTATTCAATAATAAAATAAGAAATATATAAATGAAAAAATTATTATCACAAAAAAACATATGTGTAGTTACTGGTTCAAGATCAGAGTACGGTCTACTTTATTGGATTTTAAAGACATTATTTGAAGATAAAGAAATAAATTTACAAATTATAGTAACAGGTATGCATCTTTCACCAGAGTTTGGTGAGACTTACAAACAGATAGAAGATGATGGATTTAAAATTTCTTATAAAGTTGAAATGCTTTTATCTAGTGATACTAAATCTTCCATAACAAAATCTGTGGGCTTGGGGGTCATTGGGTTTGCTGATGCCTATGAAAATTTAAAACCAGATTTAGTTATTCTTTTAGGAGATAGATTTGAAATTTTAGCAGCGGCACAGTCAGCTTTAATTTTTCAAATACCTATTGCGCATATTCATGGAGGAGAAGTTACTGAAGGATCTATTGATGAATCTTTCCGGCATGCAATAACTAAATTTTCTCAAATACATTTCACAGCTACCGAAGAATATAGAAAAAGAATTATTCAAATGGGTGAAAATCCAGATTTTGTATTTAATTTTGGAGCTCCAGGTTTGGATGCTATTTCTAAAATGGTATATTTTAATCAGTCTGATCTTGAAGAAAGTTTAGGTATTAAATTTGGTAATTTAAATTTTTTAGTAACTTTACATCCAGTAACTATTTTTTCGCAAGAGCAAAATTTAAACTCTGTTAACGAGCTTTTAAACGCTCTGAGAGAGTATCCAGAAGCTAAAATAATTTTTACAAAAACTAATTCTGATGCATTTGGTATAGCTATTAACAAACTCTTAGAAGAATTTGTCCAAAATAATCCTTTAAATTGCGTAATTCATTCCTCGTTGGGACATAAGCGCTATCTTTCTTTACTTAAATTTGTAGATGTTATGATTGGAAATTCTTCAAGTGCGTTCATAGAGGCTCCAATTTTTAACTTACCTTCAATAAATATTGGGTGTCGTCAGAATGGTAGAGTTGCTGCATCATCTGTAATAAATTGCAGTGACAATAAAGACGAAATTATTACTTCAATTAGTAAAGCATTAAGTAAAGAATTCAAAAAATTAATTGAATTTCAAGATTTACCATATGGTAAAGGTGGAGATAACTCTATTAAAATCTGTAAACAAATAAAATATTTTTTGCTTGATTCAGATTTTTCTAAGCATAAATTTATTAAAAAGAAATTTTTTGATATTGCAAATTTTTAGAAAAAGAGAGTAGTTAATGAGAAGTGATAAAGTCATAGTCATAGCTGAAGCAGGTGTAAATCATAACGGATCTGTAGAACAAGCAATGAAATTAATAGATGTTGCTGCAGAAGCAGGAGCCAATATCGTTAAATTTCAAACATTTTCAGCTAAAAACTTAGTAATTAAATCTGCTAAAAAAGCTGATTACCAGATAAGAAATATTGGAAATTCAGATACTCAGTATGAAATGCTAAAGCAATTAGAACTGACTTACAATCAATTTTATATATTAAAACAACATTGTATTGATAGAAATATAGAGTTTTTATCTACTCCATTTGATGATGAAAGTCTTTATTTTCTTGTGCATAATTTAAATATAAATTATATAAAAGTTCCATCCGGTGAAATTACAAATTATCCATTTCTTCTAAAAATGGCAAAAATGGGATTACCTCTAATAGTTTCAACAGGTATGACATCTTTAAGTGAAATTGAATTGGCTTTAGCAGTTATTGCTTTTGGACTATTAGATAAAAAAGAGAAGCCTTCAATAGAAAATTTTATGGATGCCTATTATTCTGAAGAAGGGCAAAATACTCTAATTAAAAATGTTACTTTATTACATTGTACTTCTGAATATCCAGTTCCTTTCGATGAGGTTAATTTAAACACAATTAAAACTTTAAACGCTTCATTTAACTTAAATGTGGGTTTGTCAGATCATTCAGAGGGTATCGCAGTTCCTATAGCAGCTACAGCTTTGGGTGCTACAATTATTGAAAAGCATTTTACCTTAGATAAAAATTTGCCGGGTCCAGATCATAAGGCTTCACTTAATCCTAATGAATTAAAAGAGATGATAAAATGTATTCGCCAAGTTGAAAAATCTCTAGGACATGGAAGAAAAGTCCCTGCTCTATCTGAATTAAAGAATAGGAAAATTGTAAGGAAAGTTCTAGTTGCTTCTAGACAAATAACAAAAGGTGAATCTTTTACAGAACAAAATGTAAGTATGAAAAGAGCTGGTTTCGGAATGTCACCTCTAAAATATTGGGATGTTATTGGTAGTCACGCTAAGAAAGATTTTAATGAAGATGAAATTATTGAATAATCATTATATTAATCATTATATAATAGAGGATTTTAGATGAATTATTCTCAACTACCTGTTGTAATTATTGGGGCGGGAGGCCATGCAAAAGTCGTTGCTGACACTTTGCAAGCAATGCATTGTGAAATTCTTGGATATACAAATACTATAAATGAAAAACCGCTATTAAATTTAGAATATTTAGGCTCTGATGATTTTATTATGAAGCAGAATCCAAAGAACATCTTACTCGTAATTGGTTTTGGAAGCGTAAAATTTGCACTGGAAAGACAAAAAACTTATGAAAAATGGAAGGCTTTAGGTTTTAATTTTAAAACTCTCATTCATCCTTCCGCTTCTATTTCTCGATATGCGACAATAGGTGAAGGTACACAAGTTTTGATGGGAGTGCTTATTCAAGCTTGTGCTTCTATAAAAGACAACTGTATTATTAATACTGGCGCATCTATCGACCATGATTGTTTTATTGATAATCATTGCCATATAGCACCCAGAGTTTCTTTGTCAGGAGGTGTCACAATTTCTACTAATTGTCATATAGGTACAGGTTCAGTTGTGATCCAAAACATCCATATTGAGAATAACGTAACAGTAGGTGCAGGATCTGTAGTAATTAAAAATATTGCATCTAATTCTATGGTTTATGGTGTTCCTGCAAAATGATTAATGAATGGATATATACAAATGGCATTGTCGAATAAAAAAATACTAGGAATAATTACTGCAAGAGGCGGATCTAAAGGTTTAATTAGAAAAAATATTTTACCGTTTGGGAATAAACCATTGCTTGCATGGACTATTGAAGCTGCAAAAAACTCTAAATATATAGATAGAGTTATACTATCTACGGATTGCTCTGAAATTAAAGAAGTTGCCCTTCAATATTCGTGTGAAGTTCCTTTTATAAGACCAGCAGATCTAGCAACTGATACAGCAACTAGTGCTGATGTCATTTCTCATGTATTAAAGAATATTGATGGTTTTGATTATTTTGTTTTATTGCAGCCGACATCACCTTTAAGATCTAGCAATGACATAGATTCTTGTATCGAAAAATGCATAAATGAAAACGCTCCTAGTTGTATCTCAGTTTGTAAATCTGATATTTATCCTCAGTTGATGTATTCTATAGAAGATAAGCAAGTACTAAAACCTTTACTCTCTGGAGAATATCAGACAAGAAGACAAGACATGAAAAATTATTATACTCTTAATGGATCTGTATATGTTGTAAATATATCTTTCTTTAAAAAACATGGAATACTTATAACTAATCACTCAATATGTTTTGAAATGCCAAAAGAAAGATCCATAGATATTGATGATGAGTTTGATTTTTCGATTGCCGAGTTTATTTTGAACAAAAATTTAATGAAAGAGATATAAATGAATCACAGAATAATTGCTCGACTTGATGTGAAAGGACCAAATTTAGTCAAGGGAATACATTTAGAAGGACTGCGAGTACTTGGAGATCCTGTTTGTTTCGCTGAATACTATTATGAACAAGGTGCAGACGAAATAATTTATATGGATGTTGTTGCAAGTCTTTATGAAAGAAATAGCCTACATGAACTTATTTCAAAGACTGCAAAAAAAACTTTTATTCCTATTACAGTTGGTGGTGGGATTCGTTCGATTGAAGATATTAAGTCAATATTAAGATCTGGAGCTGATAAAGTTGCTATAAATACAGCAGCTATTAAGGATCCTAATCTGATAAAAGAAGCATCTAAGAAATTTGGTTCGTCTACTATTGTTGTTGCTATAGAAGTTATTAAACAATCTAATGGAGATTATTTGGCTTTTACAGATAATGGAAGAGAATATACTGGTAAAGAAGCCGTTTCATGGGCAAAACATGTAGAAGAATTAGGAGCTGGAGAAATTTTAATTACTTCTGTTGATAATGAAGGAACTGGAACAGGATATGATAACAATATTATATCCCTTCTTGGTAAGTCTCTTTCAATTCCAGTTATCGCGCATGGTGGAGCTGGTTGTAAACAACATGTTTATGATTGTTTCTCTGAAGGGAATGCGGATGCAATTGCTATTGCAAGTCTAATTCACTATGAGTCTGCTGCAAAATTATTTTCTAAATATACAACCACTTCTGAAGGTAACATTCAATATTTAAAATCTAATTCAGTACCGCAATTTATTTCTCCTGCAAGCATACCTGCTATAAAAGAATTTTTATTGAATAATTCAATTCAATGTAGGCCTTATAAAGGTGAAAATCGATGAGTAAAAAAATAGTAATTTTAGATTATGGTATTGGTAATTTGCAAAGCGTAGCTCAAGTTTTTGCTCATTTAAATAGTCCAGCTTTGATTTCTTCTAATAGAAAAGAAATTATTTCAGCAGATGCTTTAGTTCTGCCTGGTGTTGGTGCTTTTGGTCATGCTATGCATAATTTAAAGGAATTAAATCTTGATAAGACTATTTTAGAATTTGTGCAAACAGGCAGACCTTTAATGGGAATTTGTTTAGGGTTTCAATTACTATTTTCTGAAAGTGAAGAGTTTGGAAATCATAAAGGTCTTGATTTGATTAAAGGTAAAGTTATTAAATTTAAAAAAAATAACGGTTTAAATGCTGAAATGAAGGTACCTCAGGTTGGTTGGAATAAAATTTATAAACCATTAATTGGTAATGATAATTGGCATATATCTCCATTAAAAGAAATAGAAAATATGGACTACATGTATTTTGTTCATTCCTATTATGTTGAACCAGAAGTAACAAATGAGATATTAACTTTAACACAATACGAAGGGATAGAGTATTGTTCTTCAATTTTAAAAAATAATATTTTTGCAGTTCAATTTCATCCTGAAAAAAGCGCTCAGCAAGGAATAAGTATTTATAAAAATTGGATAGAAATGATATAAGGAGTAAAAATGAATACTAATGGTAAATATTCTACTAAATATGGGTTACCAGAAAATGTTGTATTTTGTAAAAAATGCGTTATGTCAAATCAAAGGCCAGCTTCAACTTCTGAATTTCGCCATACAACTGAGAGTAAAAAAGTTACTTTAAATATTGACATAGATGGTGTTTGTGATGCTTGTAGAACTGCTGAGCAAAAAAACATAATTGATTGGGATTTAAGAGAAAAAGAATTACAAATATTATGTGATAAATTTAGAAAAAATGATGGAAGTTATGATTGTGTAGTACCTGGAAGCGGTGGTAAAGATAGTGCTTATGCTGCACATTTATTAAAATATAAATACGGTATGCATCCATTAACAGTGACTTGGCCCCCTATAATGTATACAGAATATGGTTACCAAAATTTTAAAAATTGGATTGAAATAGGTGGTTTTGACAACATAACTTTTAAACAAAATGGTAAAGTTATGCGCTTATTAACTAAGCTTTCTATCGAGAATTTATTACATCCTTTTCAAACATTTATTTTAGGACAAAAAAATTTAGCTCCAAAAATTGCTGCTAAATTTGGAATTCCTCTTGTCTTTTATGGAGAAAATGAAGCAGAATATGGTAATCCTATTGCTGAAAATTCTTCCTCTTTACGAGATAAGTCATATTTTGCCATGAATAATATAGATGAAGTTTTTCTTGGTGGCGTTTCAATTAAAGAATTGAAAGAAAAATATGAAATACCTTTAGCTGATTTAATGGCTTATTTGCCAGCTTCCATTGATGAATTGCAAAATTCTAATATAGAAGTTCATTATTTGGGTTACTATAAAAAATGGGTGCCTCAAGAAGTTTATTACTATGCAGTTGAAAATACAGGATTCAAACCACGCCCTTTCCGCACTCAGGGAACTTATAGTAAATACAATAGTATTGATGATAAAATTGATGATCTTCACTATTATACAACCTTTATCAAGTTTGGAATAGGAAGAGCAACTTATGATGCATCTCAAGAAATTAGAAATTTTCATATCGATAGAAAAGAAGGTTGCGCTCTTGTAAAACGCTTTGATGGTGAATTCCCTGATAAATATATAAAAGAAATATTAAATTATTTAGAGATATCTGAAGATAGGTTTATGTTACTATGTGATCAGGCAAGATCAGAACATTTATGGGGAAAATTGAATGGTGAATGGAAACTGCGCCATACTGTTAACTTTGACGGGATTAATGATTGAAGAAAGATGAAGAAATGTTTAATAATAAAAGTATACTTATTACTGGTGGAACGGGTAGTTTTGGCAAACGTTTTGTAAGAAAAATTTTAAAAGATTATAAGCCTAATAAAGTCATTATTTTTAGTCGGGATGAACTAAAACAGTATGAAATGGCAAAAGTTTTTTCTCAAGATAAATATTCTTGTATGCGATATTTTATTGGTGATGTAAGGGATCATTCAAGATTAAGTAGAGCTTTGGTTGGCGTAGATTATGTTATTCATGCAGCCGCCCTTAAACATGTTCCTGCTGCAGAGTACAATCCATTTGAATATATCAAAACAAATGTAATAGGTGCGCAAAATATAATTGAAGCTTGCATAGATCAAAAAGTAAAAAAAGTAGTTGCTCTATCAACTGATAAAGCTGCTAACCCTATAAATCTTTATGGAGCTACTAAACTTTGTTCTGATAAACTATTTGTCGCAGGTAATTCTTACTCAGGGCATTCAGGAACTCAGTTTTCCGTAGTAAGATACGGTAATGTTATTGGTTCTAGAGGTAGTGTTATCCCATTTTTTCTAAATATTAAGAGTGATGGTATTATTCCAATAACTGATGAAAGAATGACTCGTTTCTGGATAAGTTTAGATCAAGGAATAGATCTTGTTTTAAAAGCTTTTAGTGTTGATTATGGAGGAGGTATTTTTGTACCAAAAATACCAAGCATGAAAGTTATAGATGTCGCCAAAGTTTTAGCTCCAGAATGTGAAATAAAAATCATTGGAATCCGTCCTGGAGAAAAACTTCATGAATGCATGATTGGAGAGGATGACTCTCCGTATACTTTTGAATATGATGATCATTTTATAATTCAACCAGCTATTCATAATTGGTATCTTGAACCTACAAGATTTGGTAATGGTAAGAAAGTTCAAGATGGGTTTAGTTATTCATCTGATAAAAATACTCAACTTTTAAATTCCAAAGAATTACTTAGTATTCTTCAAAAATATACGCTCAATAATTCTGAACTTGTTTTTTTAGATGAAGTTGAAGAGCGTTCAACTGTTCCTTTAAACATGACGAGTATTTTAAAAAATGAAATTCCCCTTCAAATGAAATAATGGTAAAATATGGAAAAAAAATTTCTACCTTATGGTAAACAAAATATTACGCAAGAAGAAATAGAATCTGTTATCTCAGCATTGACAGGAGACTATATAACCCAAGGTCCTTTAGTAGAAAAATTTGAATTATCTTTAGCAAAATACTTAGGTGTCAAACATGCTGTTGTAGTATCAAATGGGACTGCAGCCTTGCATATTGCTAGTCTAGCTTTAGATTTGAAACCGGGAGATGCTGTTATCGTTCCTGCTATTTCATTTGTAGCAACATCAAATGCAGTTTTATATTGTGGAGCTACTCCTATTTTTGCTGATGTTGATGCTAAAACTGGAAATATTTTAATAGAATCAGCGGAAGAAGCTATTTTGCTTGCTTTAAAAAAAGGTTTAATTCCTAAAGCAATTTATCCTGTTCACTATTCTGGTTTACCTTGTTCCATTAAAGATCTAATTGAGCTAGCTAGAAAATATAATATCAAAATTGTTGAAGATTCATGTCACGCATTAGGTGCAATGTATCGATTAAATTCGGAAGAAAATTTTAAAATGGTTGGTTCATATGCTGATATGAGCGTATGGAGTTTTCATCCTGTAAAACATATTACTACCGGTGAAGGAGGAGCTGTTACTACTAACTGTTCTATCCTGGCTTCAAAATTAAAGATGTTAAGATCTCATGGAATTACTAAAAATTCCTTTGATTTTACTAAACAAAATCTTTCACTAGATGAAAAGTCAGCTGAAATAAATCCCTGGTATTATGAAATGCAAATGTTAGGGTACAACTATCGTTTACCAGATATTTTATGTGCTTTAGGAATTGCGCAACTAAAAAGAATTGATTTATTTCTTGAAAAGAGAAGACAATTAGCTGATTATTATTTTAAAAAATTAAGTGGAATTGAAAATATTATACTCCCGTTGAATGATAATGTAACAGCTTTTTCAAGTTTTCATCTATTTCCAGTTAAAATCGATTTTGATAAAGTTGGTAAAACAAGAAAACAAATAATTGATTCACTTAAGAGTTATGGGATAGGGTGTCAAGTTCATTATATACCAATTCCTTGGCAACCTTATTATGAAAAAAATACAGATAAGTTTATGTGTCTAGATATAACAAATGCTGAGAACTTTTATAAAGAAGAACTTTCTTTACCGATGTATTATGATCTTAATTTTGATGATATTGATAGGATAGCTGATGCATTACGTTATTCCTTAGGAAGCTAATTTTAAGGAAATAATTAATGTTTATAATAAAAAAAATAAAGCAGTTTCTTACTTGTATTAATATACTCTTTAATAAGCCAAAATCTTCTCCATGTATTATTTATGGTTGTGAATCAATATATAAAAAGAAAACTATTGAAATTATTTCAACTGTAACCACTCCATTATATTTAGAAGCTGGAAAGTATTACATAAATTTTTATAGAATTTTTTTAGTGATTATTGATTTTATTAATATATCTTTAAAAGAAAAAAAGAAAAATAAGATGGACACTTATTCTTTAGCCTTGAAAACAGCTCTTCTAAGTCAAACAGTTAAAACTTATAATCCGAAAGTTATTTTTACATTTTTAGATAATGATATTATTTTTCAAAATACAGCTTTAAATATGAAAGGAATTAAGTTTTTTTGCATTCAAAATGGAGCCCGTGGATTTTATGATATTAAGACTGTAACTAATTTAAAATTAATTAATTTCTTTTGCTTTGGTCTATATGATATAAAATTTCTATCTGATAATGGCTATTATGCAAATCGCTGGCTTCCAGTTGGAAACTTGTTGACTAGTTATTTTATTAAAAATGTCCAGCAAGATTTCAAAAAAAAATACCATATTTGTCTAATTTCTCAATGGAGAAAATCTTTCTATCAAGATAATTATAATTGTATTTACCAATCATATAGAAAATCTATTGATGGATTAGTATTATCGTTAAATAAATTTAGGCTACTTAATAAAAATTTAAAAATTTGTATTGCTTTATGCTCATATGATTTTGAAGAATATGACTTTTATAATAATATTTTCTCTGAGAACTGCATTATATATAAGAGAGATAATAATTATGAATGGACTTCATATGAGGCGATTGCTATGAGTCATATAACAGTTAGCGTTAGTTCATCTATGCTTTCAGAAGCAATTGCCCTTCAATCTACACCACTTGGTTATAATTCAAGTGGTGATCCATTTTGTAATGCTTCTTTACCTGAATCTTTTATATGTAAAAATGAAGGTGAATTTATTGATAAGTTAAATTATTATTTATCTCCAGAAAATAAAAATAATTCATTAGAAAAGTACATATATGGGAATGGTGATAATTTATCAAAAATTTATGCGTTTGAAGTGATTCAAACTGCTGTTAAAATAGCTGTTGAAGAATCATCGCAAAATTTTGAAGATTATTTGAATAAATTTTCTATTAAGCCAACTGATTTATGTGAGCTTAAACTATGACTTTGAAAATAGTAATCAGAGTAGATGGATCAGATACTATAGGAAGTGGGCATTTTGCACGTTGTTTAGTCCTTGCAAATGAATTTAGAAATAAAGGCTGTAGTGTCGAATTTATATCATTTAAGCATAAAAATAATTTAAATTTTCTTCCAAGTGATGCTTCCTTTAAAGTTCATAATATACAAAGTAATGATAATATTTGGAATTGGAAAGAAGATATTAATTGGATTAAATCAAATTTTTTAAATTTAACATATGATCTATTGATTATAGATCATTATGGTATTGATATTAAATGGGAAGATAATGTAAAATTTTTAGCTAAAAAAATATTTGTGATTGATGATTTAGCCGACAGACAACATATATGTGATTATTTATTAGATCAAAATTTGGTTGAAAATTTTGAAACTAGATATAAAAATATTATACCAAATTACGCCATGCAATTTCTAGGGCCTAAATTTGCATTATTGAGAGATGAATTTTTATCGAGTAATATAGAGATAAAAAGAGAAAGAAATATTGTGAAAAATATTCTTATTACTTTTGGTGGTGGGGATGCTTCATTTGTAATAATTAAGGTATTAAAAGCATTAAATGAATTGAATTATGCTATTGATAGGATTAATTTAGTTATAAGTAAAAATACTTCTAATCTAGATAATATTAAAAATTTATGTAAATTCAATACAGAATTACATATCGATTGTAAAAATATATCATCTCTTATGCAAGAAGCTGATTTGTGTATTGGAGCTGGTGGTATAACAAATTGGGAAAGATGTTATCTATCTTTACCTTCTGTAATTATTTCCTTAGCAGATAATCAAGTTCCAATAGCTCAATATTTGAATGCAAAAGGTATTGTAAAGTATCTTGGTAGTGCTTATAGTATTACAGAAATTGAAATAATAAAATGTTTAGCTGAAATATTTTCATCTGATTGTATTTTATCGAAAATGTCTCTTAATGCTTCCAAAGTAATAAATCCTAAAAATTTTTTAGGCTCGAGATTTATATGTGATAAAATTCTTGAGACAATATAGTGAATTTTTATTAATTAAAAGGCTATTAAATATATGAATCTTAATTCACAAGAATATAAATTAATTCCATTAAGTGAAAATTATCTTGATATTATATTTAAATGGCGAAATTCTCCGCATATTCGAGAAAAAATGTTTGATAATTCTGAAATTAAAATAGAAGCGCATTATGCTTGGTTTAATAAAATACAATCAGAATTAAGTCCTTACTATTATATATTTCTATATAAGAATAATCCTGCTGGTTTTGTATCTTTCAGTACTGTGGATTTAAAAAATAAAAGAGCAAATTGGGGGTTTTATATTGGCGATACCGCTTTGCCTAAAGGAGTGTCTTATATTATGGGATTGTTAGCTTTTGAAAAAGCTTTTAATGAGCATAATTTCAATAAAATATATGGTGAAGTTATTTCTACTAATGAAAAAAGTATACGTTATCATTTACAATTAGGTTTTAAACAGGAAGGTTTTTTGAGTGAGCATTTGTTTAGAAATAATGTTTTTGAAGACATTATTGTCTTTGGCTTTACTTCATCAATGTGGAAAGATAATCTAAATGTTGTTGAGAAAAATCTTCGAGTTATTTTTCCTCAAATTTTTCAAGTTTTGTAATAAATTTATTATTTTTAATAATAATTATTTTAGGTGATTTATGTCAGACTCTTTTTTAATTGAAAATCGTGGTATAGGTTCGAATTATCCTCCATTTATTATAGCTGAATTGTCTGGTAATCATAATCAGTCTCTTGATAGAGCTTTAAAATTAGTTGCTGAGGCGGCAAAAGCTGGAGCTCATGCGATTAAGTTGCAAACTTATACAGCAGATACAATAACTTTAAATTCTGCTAAAAGTGATTTTATGATTAATGATAAAGCAAGTCTTTGGTATGGTAGAAAATTATATGACCTTTATGATGAGGCACATACACCTTGGGAGTGGCATAAAGCAATATTTGAGAAATGCAAAAGTTTAGGTCTTATTGTGTTTAGTACTCCGTTTGATGAAACAGCGGTAGATTTTTTGGAGTCCCTTGGAGCACCTTGTTATAAAATTGCATCTTTTGAATTAGTTGATTTAGAATTAATTAAAAAAGTGGCTCAAACCAAAAAGCCTATTATTATGTCAACAGGAATGGCAAACGTTTCTGAAATAAATGAAGCTATTTCAGTTGCGAGAAAATTTGGTGCAACAGATATTGTTATATTAAAATGTACAAGTAGTTATCCAGCGTCACCTATAAATACTAATATTTTAACAATTCCAAATATGCGAGATACATTTGGAGTACAAGTAGGTCTTTCTGATCATACAATGGGTATTGGAGTTTCAGTGGCTTCTGTAGCACTTGGTGCAACTGTTATCGAAAAGCATTTTACACTCTCCCGTTCTGAAGGAGGTGTTGATTCGGCTTTTTCTTTAGAACCTGATGAGTTACAATCTTTAGTAATAGAAACTAAAAGGGCATGGGAAAGTTTGGGAAAAGTTGCATATGGTCCAACAGAAAGTGAAAAAAACTCTTTGCAGTTTAGACGTTCGCTATATGTTTCTAGTAATATTAAAAAAGGAGAACTTTTCTCAAAAGAAAATATTCGTATAGTGAGACCGGGTTTTGGTCTGGAACCTAAATTTATTCATTTGGTTCTTGGCAAAAAAGCCCCTTCTGATTTAGAAGTTGGCACTGCTGTTACTTGGGATGTTATTTTGGGTTAGTTAACTATTGTAAGAAAGTTTTAATATGTTTGTTTTTCCTAATATAGTTATCATAATTCAGGCTAGAATGACTTCTTCGCGTTTACCTGGTAAGGTGATGTTGAATTTAAATAATGAGACTGTTTTAGCTCATGTTATACGGCGTTGTAAAAAATCACGATTTATTTCAAAAGTTATAGTTGCTTTTCCTGATACAAGTGAAAGCCAGCCAATAGAAGTACTATGTAGAGAATTAAATGTAGATTATTTTGCAGGTTCAGAATTTGATGTTTTAAGCCGATATTATTTTTCTGCAAAAATGCTGACAGCAGACATAGTTATTAGAATTACCTCAGATTGTCCTTTAATTGATTATTCAATTATAGA
Organism: Pigmentibacter ruber; assembly: GCF_009792895.1. NCBI lineage: Bacteria > Pseudomonadati > Bdellovibrionota > Oligoflexia > Silvanigrellales > Silvanigrellaceae > Pigmentibacter > Pigmentibacter ruber. The sequence continues at coordinate 63,770 of NZ_WSSC01000004.1, read as the reverse complement.
TGCTATGCTTATTCAATTTTTGTCAAAATATAATTCTGAGAATCAATTTGATTATTATTCAAATGTAATTTTTAGAACTTTGCCGCGTGGTTTTGATGTTGAAATTTTTACGTTCAAAGCATTAGAAATTGCATTTAATAAAGCCCACGATCCCATAGATCGTGAACATGTAACTAGATATATATATACAAATAAATTGGAATTTAATATTGGTAATTATTCTGTTGATTCAGATTTCAGTTTATATAGACTAACTCTTGATGAAAAAGCTGATTATTTAATGTTTGAAAAATTATTTCAAGCATTAGATTTTGAAGGAATTAAAGAACCTTTGCTTTATGAAATATTATATATTTTAAATAAATACCCAGATATTTATGAGATTAATAAGCATATAGAACAAAAAGGTAAATAATATATGATCAAATATTGTGCTAAATGTGTAATGCCTGATACAAAACCAGATCTTCATTTTGATGAATATGGGGTTTGTTTTGCTTGTAGAGCTTATGATTCAAGGAAAGAGGTTGATTGGAAAAAAAGAAAAGAAGAATTAATACAGCTTGTGGATAAATATCGTTCAAAAGATGGCTCAAATTATGATTGCTTGGTACCAGTAAGTGGTGGCAAAGATAGTACTTATCAAGTAGTAAAAATGTTGCAATTAGGTTTAAATCCTCTTTGTGTAACTGCAACAACTTGTTCACTAAGTCCTATTGGCAGACGAAATATAGAGAATTTAAAATCTCTTGGTGTTGATTATATTGAAGTTACAGCAAATCCAGTAGTTCGAAAGAAAATTAATAAAATTGCTCTTGAACAAGTTGGTGATATTTCTTGGCCTGAGCACGTTTCCATTTTTACAACTCCTATTAGAATAGCAGTGCAACTTGGAATAAGTTTAGTTATTTGGGGTGAAAATTCTCAAAATGAATATGGTGGACCCGCGGCAGCCTCCGAAAATAACGTTTTAACAAGAAGATGGTTGGAGGAATTTGGTGGATTATTGGGTTTAAGAGTTTCTGATTTAATTGGACAAGAAGGAATTTCAAAAAAAGATTTAATCCAGTACACATATCCTTCTGATGAGGAATTAAAAAGAGTTGGGGTTACTGGTCTTTTTCTTGGACATTACATACCTTGGGATGGTTTTTCAAATGTTTTAATTGCTCAATCTCACGGATTTGAAACATACCATAAACCAGCTGAAGGCTCATTTGTAAATTATGAAAATTTAGATAATAATTTTCATGGTATTCATGATTATTTTAAGTTTTTAAAATACGGATTTGGAAGAGCAACTGATCAAGCTTGTTTGCATGTGAGACGTGGGCGGTTATCTAGAGAAGATGCGATTGAAGCGGTTAAAAAACATGATGGTAAATATCCACATATTTATTTAGGTAAAACATTAGAATCTATGTTAGAAAGTATAGATATGACAGTAGATGAATTTAATAAAATATGTGATCGTTTCACTAATAAAAAACTTTTTAGAATAGACTCTAGAGGTAATTTATTAAGAGATAAAAATTTTAATTTAGTTAAAATAAATTATGATAATGAGTAAAACATGATTGCTATTGTAGACTATGAGATTGGAAATGTATTATCAGTTGCAAGAGCTGTAGAAGTTTGTGGATATACTCCTATAATAACAAAAAATCATCAAGAATTAAAAGAAGCCACGCATATTATATTGCCTGGAGTTGGCAGCTTCTATGAAGGAATGAACAAATTAAAAGAAAATAATTTAATTGATATCCTAAATTATTTAGTAATGGAAAAACAAACCCCTTTTTTAGGAATTTGTTTAGGAATGCAGCTTTTAGCTGATATTGGATATGAGCAACAGGAATGTAAGGGTCTTGGTTGGATTCCGGGTGAAATTTCTCTCATACCTGCATCTAAATATTTATTGCCTTTACCACATGTTGGTTGGAATAATGTCACATTTAAAAAATCTTTAGAATTATTTCAAGGTATAAAAGAAAATTCTGATTTTTATTTTGTGCATAGTTTTTATTTTAACACTAAAAACGAAAGCGATATTCTTGCGACCGTTCATTATGGTGAAGAAATTCCTGTCATTGTAAATAATAGAAATATTTATGGCATGCAATTTCATCCTGAAAAAAGCCAGAAAGTTGGCTTAAAACTTTTAAATAACTTTTTACAGATTTAGGATTGTTACATGTTAAAAACTCGTATTATGCCCACCCTCCTTTATAAAGATACTGGTTTAGTAAAAGGAGTTTCTTTTGATAGTTGGCGGCGAACTGGTAGCTTAATGCAAGCAATTAAAGTTTATAATATGAGAGAAGTAGATGAACTTATTTTTTTAGATATTTCTGCATCAAAATTAAATTCAGAACCAGATTATTCACTTGTTAAAGATTTTTCTTCAGAATGTTTTATGCCATTGACTGTAGGAGGTGGTATTTCATCTGTTGAACATGTTCGAAAACTTCTTAAATCTGGCGCTGACAAGGTGTCTATTAATACTCATGCCGTATTAAACCCAACACTAATTTCAGACATAGCAAGTGTTTTCGGTTCCCAATGTGTAGTTGTTTCTGTTGATGTAAAAAAAGTAAGTGATTCGAATTACAAGATATATACTTATTCTGGTACACAAGAGACAAATTTAGATCTCAAAAAATGGTTGATTCAGGTACAGGAACTTGGTGCAGGTGAAGTTTTGATAACGTCAATAGATAAAGATGGTACAATGAGTGGTTATGATCTCGATTTAATCAAACTTGCAACGGAAACTCTTACTATTCCTGTCATAGCATCTGGAGGAGCCGGTAATTATCAAGATATGCTTAATGCTTTAATGATAGGAAAAGCTTCTGCTCTAGCAGCTTCAAGTATTTATCATTTTACTGAACAAACTCCTTTAGAAGCAAAAAAATATTTGGGTGATCATGGTATTTGTGTCAGAAATTATAATTAAAAAATTTTGAAAGTTTAATGAATGTTTTTAGTGATTACTTCAAATGAAGAATTTTGGGATACAGAACAAGAGATTTTGTTTTTAGGTGAGTATTGTAAATTAAATAAAAGAGAAAATTTTTGGAATAATTTAAATTATAAAACATTAGAAAATATTTGGAATGATCATAATAAAAAACATGATTATGCTATTTATATTAATGAAATACAAGAGCAAGTTCTTTTGTTTTTGTCTTCAAAATTAAATGAAATTCATGGTACTAATTATTCGCAGAGATATTGGAGAATTTTATTAATTCCATTTTTAATGAATTATATCCCAAATTATTTTGACAAATATATGCTTTTAAAAAATGCTTGCGACATGAATTCTAATAATTTAACAACCATTGTTTTAGCTGATTCTTCTTATCAAGAATTTGACTTTACACATAATTTTTTTACTGAAATGGTTTCTGAAAAGTGGAATTTGCAAGTTATTTCTCAAATTATTAAAAGTCTAAAAAATATTAGTATTAAAGAAGAAAAAAATATTCCGAAATCTCATTCTCAAGTTAGTAAAATTACATTTTATAAAATTTTATTTAAAAATATTATTACTTTTATAATTAATTTATTTGCAAGTAAAAATAAAATTTTAAATTTTTCTCAGCATCTATCAAAGAAACAAAAATGGTCACTATTTATAAAATCTTTATTTTTAATTTTTCCGAGTAATAAATTTGTCTTTATAAAAAATAACGTAATTAAAAGGGATTTATTTTTACGAGATTTTTTAGCAAACTATAACGACAAAAATAAAGATCAATTTTGTGAAATTTTAGTGCAAAGCTTATACCAGAACCTGCCTACTCAATTTTTAGAAGATTATAAATTTTATCATAAAAAAACATTGAAGTATTATGGAGCAAAAGCTCCTATAGCAATTTTACAAGACACTTCTATTTATTCTGATTCCTTTTTTGCTATGTGGTTTGCTTATTGTATTGATAAGGGGACTCTTTCAATCGGTTTTCAGCATGGTGGTGGCTATGGTGATAGATTGTTTAATCCAACAGAAAAGTATGAATTAAGTGTTAATGATTATTATATTTCTTGGGGGTGGGGGAAAGATAAAAAAATATTACCTCTGCCTAGTCCAATATTATCAAGCAACAGTAAAACAAAAAAAAATAGATATTCTAATAAAGGATATTTTCTTTTAACAGGTACAGTAGTTCCAAGAGTTTTTTTGAGATATGAAAGCGTACCTATTGAAAACCAATTTTTGGAATATTTAAAATGGCAAACCCATTTTTTTTCTGGATTAATAAATGAAGTCAGCCGAAATTTAGTCATTAGACCACATCCTGTCGATTTTGAATGGAATATTAAAAAAAGACTTAGGGATAAAAATGCTTTGATTGAAAATTCCTTCAAAGATCTTTCTCAAGACTTTCATGAAGTCCTTGCAAACTGTTCCCTATTTATCAGTGATAATTTAAATACAACATTTTTACATAGTTTAGTCATAAATAAACCTACAATTTTGTTTTGGAATAAAAATTTATGGGAAAGTAATCAATTTGCAGAGGATTATTATACTGAGCTTGAAAAAGTAGGAATTTATCATAGAACTCCTGAATCAGCAGCAAAAAAAATAAATGAAATTTATTGTGCTATAGAGACTTGGTGGAATTCTAAGGAAGTGCAAAATGCTAGACTAAGTTTTATTGAAAATTATGCTAAATCATCCATCCTTTGGGAGAAAATTTGGGTTAGAGAACTTAAAAAAATAATTAATTAAAAAATTTGGAAAGAGGTTACTATGAATTTATCGTTAGGAAGTTGGTTGACTGTTTTGCATCCAACAATTGTAGATCTAATGACTGAGCAAAAATTTGATTGGCTATGTGTTGATTTAGAACATTCACCAACATCTTATTTGGATTTACAAAATGCTATTTCAACCATTCAATTAAAAGGAAAAAAAGCATTTGCAAGAGTTGCGCAAAATACTCATTACCATTTAAAGTTTCCTTTAGATGCTGGAGTTGATGGTGTTATAATACCAATGGTAAATTCTGCTGATGAGGCAAAACAAGCTGTTTTGAATTGTTTTTATCCTCCCAAAGGTAACAGAGGAGTAGGGTTAGCTAGAGCACAAAAATATGGTTTTGCTTTTGAAGAACATTTGCAATCAAATCTTAAAAATTTAACTGTTATAGTTCAGATTGAGCATGTTAATGCTGTTGAACAAATAGAAACTATTTTAGATATCGAAGGAATTGCTGGAGTTTTTATTGGTCCATATGATTTGAGTGGATCTATGGGAATTCCAGGACAATTTGAGCATCCACATATGAAAGAAGCTATTAAAAAAGTATCAAATGCTACTATTGCAAGAAAAAAAATACTTGGAGCACACATTATTACTCCAAAATATAATAAAATAGATGAGTATTCTAACCTTGGTTATAATTTTATCGCTTTTAGTATTGATACGCTTTTTTTAGGAACAGCTATGCGAGAAGAATTGACTAAATTAGGGCGGTAGCTTTGTAATATTCTGATATTACAAATTTAATTTGTTTGACATTGTTTTTTTTTAAAGATAAAAATTTAGAAATTTTTGACTTTAAGGGGGAGCGATGGCATTAGAGAAAGTAAGCTGTGATTTTTGTGGTAGTACAAATAATATTATTGTTGCTAGCCAAACAGATCTTTTATATAAAACAACAAATGAATTATTTCATGTTGTAAAATGCGCTGATTGCCAATTAAACTTTACCAATCCAAGGCCAGATAAAGACAGTATTAAAAATTTTTATGTGCAAGATTACTCTTTTCATAATACAAGAAACTATATAAAAAAACTTTTTGATAAAATATTTGATTTAATTGCAAATTCATACTTTGTATTAATTTTTAATCCTTTTTCTATTCTTAATCCCTATTTAATTCAAAGAATAAAACCAAAAGTTTCAGATCCAGTTTTAGAGCGCATTAAAATTTTTAAAAAAATAAAAAAACAAAAAATTTTAGATATTGGTTGCGGGAGTGGAACAAATTCACATTTTTTTGGTGCTAAAGGATGCTTGAAGTATTATAAAAAATTTGCAAATGTTGTAGGCTGTGAATTATCAGAAACTGCGCGAAGTAATTTAAATAAATTGAATATTTTATGTTATCCAAGTATTGACAAAATACCAATTAGTGAAAATAACTTTGATATTATTCGCATGAATTGGTCCTTAGAACATGTAGATAAACCAAGTCAATATTTTAAATTTATTAAGGAACATTTGGCAAAGGATGGGATGGCAGTTATCTGTATACCAAATAATGAAGGACATGTTTATCAAAACTATCCAGATTGTTTAGAACTTCCTATTCATTTCTATCATTTTAGTATAAGAGATATCTTTAAATATGCAGAGAAATATGGACTAAAAATTAAGAAAGTAAAAACTTTTTCTTATCCTGGATTATATTACTTTTCAAGCAAATTTTATCCAAGTTTAAGTCATTATAAAAATATGTCAATTTTTGATGCATGGAAAATGAACAGAACATTGAATAAGTCAAATAGTGAAAATGGTAATGACCTTCTAATTATCTTAGGTCTTTAAATTAAAAATGTTTTTAATATAGATTTACAATCTCTAATGATTGATATTTAGCTTGAATATCTTGAAGTAAGATCCAAAGTAAGCTATTATTAAATTCACAATAAAGTGGTTTTTAGTTTGAATTCTCTTTTGCTAAAAATACTTATTTATTAAAAATGATAAAAGTTAGGATTTTATTCAATATGCACATTTGTATTATACCTGCTAGGATGGGCAGTTCAAGATTTCCAAACAAACCATTAGCACCCATTTTAGGCATGCCTATGATTGGGCATGTTGCGATGAGATGCAAATTAGAACCAATCTTTGATCTTGTTGTTGTAGCTACTTGTGATCAAGAAATTTTTGAATATTGTTCAAGTATTGGTATCAAAGCTGTTATGACTTCTAGTAAGCACGAAAGAGCTTCTGATCGTATACAGGAAGCGCTTATTTTTTTAGAAAATGAAATAAATAAAAAAGTAATTTCTGTAACAATGGTTCAAGGTGACGAGCCTATGGTTACTCCAAATATGTTAAGAACAGCCCTCTTTGCATTACATTCTAGTAATGCAAAAGTCGTGAATTTATGTTCTGAAATTGAAAATTTAGAGGAGTTTAATTCGCCAAACTGTGTTAAAGTAGTTTTAGGAAAAAATAAAAACGCTCTTTATTTTAGCAGAGAGGCTATCCCTAGTTTATCTAAATTTAAAGGAAAAATAAAGCCTTTAAAGCAGGTGTGTATTATACCTTTTCAAAGAGATTTTTTAATTGAATATAGCAATCTCCCGCCAACGCCATTAGAAGAAATAGAATCTATTGATATGTTAAGAGTACTAGAACATGAAATACAGGTTTATTGTGAAATGATAAATGAAAAATCATGGCCTGTAGATGTCCCTGAGGATATAGCTCGAGTTGAAAATGCATTAACAACTTGTCCATTACTCTCTAGGTATATGAAATGAATAATAATATAGTTGCTGTAGCATCACCTTCTTTTTCACAATCGTCAATTCTTGTTAATGAATTATCATCATATGGATTTAAAGTAGTATTAAATTCTAAAAATATTCGTTTTAATGAAAAAAGTTTAATTGAATTTATAAATGAATGTGAGGCGAATGCTATAGTCATTGGTTTAGAAAAAGTAAGTGAAAAAGTTTTGACTTCTTGTAAAAGTTTGAACTTTATCAGTAAATTTGGCGTAGGGCTTGATAATTTGGATTTAAATGCCTGTGAAAAAAATGGAATAAAAATAGGTTGGACTCCAGGGTTAAATAATCGTTCTGTGACTGAACTAGTTCTTTCCTTTACTTTGGGACATTTAAGAAATTCTACTAAAGCAATTTATGAAATGTCTAAAGGAATTTGGAATAAAAATGGAGGCAAAGAACTATCAAAATGTATATTTGGAATAGTTGGACTTGGTAATATTGGAATGGATTTGGCTAGAGTTTTAAAAGGATTTGGTTGTAATATTTTGTATTATGATATTATAGATAAATCTATGAGTGAAGAAGTTATGAAATTGGGATTTCAGCAAGTGACTTATCAAGCTTTATTAAAGGAATCTGACGTTATTTCTTTTCATGTTCCTTTAACAGAACAAACTCAATATATGTTTTCTTCAGAGCAACTAAGCATTGTTAAACCTGATTGCTTTATAATAAATACTTCTAGAGGGGCAGTAGTAGATTTTGATAAAGTTTGTTCAGCTGTTTTAGAGAAAAGATTAGGAGGTTTTGCTTCAGATGTATTTCTTGAAGAACCATATGATGCTAGTCGTTGGTCTGAAGTTTCTAATTTGTATTTTACACCGCATATAGGTGGGAATTCTAAAGAAGCTGTTTTAAATATGGGGCGTTCTGCTATTAATCATATTGCAAATTATTTTGGTAAAATAAACAATGAAAAATGAAAATTCTGAAACTAAAGTTGTTGTATTTGGTGGATCTGGATTTTTGGGCAGTCATGTAACTGAAGAATTGATTTCTCAAGGTTATAAAGTGAAAATATTTGACTTAAATTGCTCAAAAATTTTCAATAAAGGTCAAGTCGAGTTTATTAAAGCAGATATACTTGATAAACAAGCGGTAATTGATGCTTGTGAGCAGCAAGATATTGTATACAATTTTGCAGGTCTTGCGGATATTAATGTTGCAAAAGATAATCCTGAACTTACTGCTCAATTAAATATTATGGGAAATTTAAATATATTGGAAGCATGTAGAGTTCATCAAGTAAAAAGATTTATTTTAGCAAGTAGTGTTTATGTCTATAGTGAGTCAGGATCTTTTTATAGAATAAGTAAACAAACAAGTGAAAAATTTACTGAATTATATTCTGAGAAATATGGAATTCCTTTTACTATTCTAAGATATGGTTCACTTTATGGTAGAAGAGCCGATTTTAGAAATGGTTTGTATCGTCTTATTTATCAGGCTATAACAACAGGAAAAATAACTTATTCAGGAACTGGTGAGGAATTAAGAGAGTATATACATGTGTCAGATGCATCCGTTGCTAGCGTTAATATCTTGACACAAGATTTTAAAAATCAACACGTTGTTATTACAGGACATCAATCTTATAAAGTTTCAGATATCATGAAAATGATTGCAGAGATTTTAAGGTATAAACTAAATATAACTCTAGATTTTGCGAATGAAGATATAGATTCTCACTATAATATAACGCCCTATGCATATAAACCTCGTATTGGAAAAAAATTAGTAGTAAATCCTTTTGTTGATATTGGGCAAGGAATTCTTGATTGTATAGATGAAATATCGACTGAAAAGGGTTTTTTAAATGAATCAAGTTAATGAAGAAAAATTTTTTTTTCCAACTTTAAATTGGAAATATCTTTCTTATACTTGGGGTACATCTTCTCCTGTATATGGAAATGGAAAAAAAATTGAAATAAAAAAAGAAAGAGATTTGTGTTGTGGAGATACTTGCAATACGTTGCTTTTTTCTGCTAGCAATCATGTAGGCACTCATTTTGATTTTCCATTGCATTTTGATAAAAATGGGAAAAATGTCCTTGACTATGAAGCTTCATATTTTATTCATGTAAAAATCTCCATAATTAAAATGAATTTAGATACAGGTCATTTAATTAGTATTTCAGATCTTAAAGAAAAAGAAAAAGAGATAGCAAATGATACAACTTTATTATTAATCGATACAGGTAGTTCAATATATAGAAACCAAGAAAAATATTGGAAAAATGGGATTGGTGTGAATACTGGAGTTGCTGATTACTTAAGAGAAAAATATCCTGAATTGACTACAATTGGATTAGATACTATATCTATTTCCTCTTTCCAAAATAGAGAAATAGGTCGATTAGTTCATAAAGAATTTTTATGTTCTCCAAAACCAATTTTAATAATAGAAGATCTTAATTTAAATGGTATAAATAATATAAAACCTAAAATAATTGTTTCTTTGCCTTTGCGAATAGAAAATGCAGATGGAGCTCCTGCAACTGTAATTGTGGGGTACTAAATGTATAAACATATTTTTTTAGATTTTGATGGTGTAATAGTTGATTCAACAGAATTAAAACATAATGCATTTACTTTTTTAGCAGAAGAAGAAAAAAAAGGAATGGGAATAGTTCTTGATGGTTTATTAAGAACAAAACTGATTGGCGCTGAAAGAAATGTGGTTTGTAAGTGGATTGCAGAAAATTGCAACTCAAATAAAACAATAGATGAATTAAGTTTTAAATTTGCAAATATGATAGATGGTAAAATTTTAAATTTAACCTTAGTAGAAGGTTTTAAAGAGTTTATTAACAATATAAAATATAAAAATGAGATCAATTTATCGATTGTATCTAATGCGCCGAAAAATGATATAGTATCATATTTGAATTTATATTCTATTTTGAATGAGTTCAGTGATATTATTGGATTTGAGGAAGGTGTTACAAAAGCAGATAGAATTTTTAGACTCATGCAAAAAATGAATTTATCTTCTTCCCAGTGTCTATTTATTGGAGATACTCCTTCTGATTATTTAGCTTCTAAAAAATGTAATATTTCCTTTATTAAAATAAAAAGTTTTTTAGGAAATATATGCTTATGGGAAGATAATATTGAAACTTTTAAAAATTTTTTAGAAATTAACAAACATTTCTTATAGAAAGAAGATTAATAGAATATGATGAAACAAATTTTAAAAAAATGTATTCAAGAAACTTCGAAGTCTTTTTTTGGAAAAGCTTCAACTGTAACAACAACTTTTTTAGAGTCTGCTTTATCGCGTTATGAAATTTCTTTAGAAGAAAAAAAATTAAGTTTTTACTGCCCTAATAGATTAACTCTTTGGAGGGCACAAACTCTTTTTTCAAAAGAACCGGATACTATAGAATGGATCAATTCCTTTGAACCAAATTCTGTATTTTATGACATTGGTGCAAATATGGGAGTTTTTTCATTGTACGCAGCGGCGAAAGGACATAGAGTATATTCCTTTGAACCAGAGTCGACGAATTACGCTTTATTAAATACCAATATTTATATCAATAATTATTCCGAAGTAATGAGAGCTTATAATATTGCTTTGTCTTCTAGCCAAGGATTTGGCGAATTTTTTCTTAGTAATTTTGAACAGGGAGCTGCTCTACATAACTTAGGGGAATCAGTTGATTTTGAAAAAAAGAAATTTATTCCTAAGCATACTCAGGGTATTTATTTTGATAGACTTGATAATTTTATAGAACATACACCAAATGAATGGTTGCCTGATTATTTAAAAATTGATGTTGATGGGAATGAATCTTTAGTTATTGAAGGGGCTGAAATTATATTAAGAAATAGTAAGCTTAAATCAATTCTGATAGAACTAAATATGAATTTAAACGAAGACAAATTAATTAAACAAAAACTTGAAAGTATAGGCTTTGCAGCTCAACCTTTACCAAGAAGAACCTCTTCAGTAGAAGATATGAGTTCAGTATATAATTTTATTTTCAAGAGAGTAAATTAAAATATATACTTAAAATGTTTTAAAAAGGAATAATCTACATGGAGATATTGTTAACAGGTGGTGCTGGTTTTATCGGATCAAAAGTTTGTGAAAAATTACTTACTATTGGGCATAGTGTAACTATTATTGATAATATGTCTACAGGATTAAAAAACAATATAAGTAATAAAGTTAACTTAATTGAGTGTGGAGCCGAATCTAGCTTAATTCATGAAAAATTAAGAAAATTTAAGTTTGACGCTATTTTGCACATAGGTGGCCAAAGTAGTGGAGAAATTGGGGAAAGAAATCCTTTAAATGATGTTCATTGGAATGTTGTTTCAACCCTCAATTTATTGGATTATGCTAGCAAAAATAATATTAAGAAATTTATTTATGCAAGTAGCGTTGGTGTCTATGGATCAGCGTTGAAATCACGCAATGAATTGTTAGTTGAAGATGATGCAGGTAATCCCATTTCAGTTTATGGTACAGGTAAAATTGTCGCAGAAAAGTATATTGATACTTATGTTAAAAGAGGACTCGTTGCATTTAGCTTACGTATGTTCAATGTTTACGGTCCAGGACAAAATATGCAAAATCCAGACCAAGGGATGATTAGTATTTATTTAGCGCAATTAATTAAAAACAAAAAACTGCAAGTAAAGGGATCTTTACAAAGAATTCGTGATTTTGTTTATATTGATGATGTTGTTAATGCTTGGATACATGCCTTAAATTTTTCAGATCAAACTCCTGAGCATTATAAATTAAATATTGGATCTGGTAAGGGGTATTCAGTAGAGCATGTTATAGAACTACTAAAACATTATTTTGGTGAATATCCTCTCGAAGTCTTGTCTTCTACTCCAGGGGATCAAACTTACACAATTGCAAATATCAGTAAGGCAAAAGAGATTCTTTCGTGGACTCCTGAAGTGGATCTTGAACAAGGTCTTGCACATTTTTATAATTGGGCAATCAATAATATGGAAAATAAGTAATGTATTTTTTATATTTGTTGAAAAGAGTAATAACAAAATTAATTTATATTTTAAGTCAAAAACACTATAAATCAATGTTGTTTTCTTTTGGGAATTCATCGCATATTGTATTTCCTGCTGAAATAACAGAAAATAAAGGACTAAGTATTGGTAATCATGTAATTATAAAAAGTAATTCATGGTTAAATTGTAGATATTTACCATTAACTAATACACCATCATTAGTTATTCAAGATGGATGTTATTTAGGTAGATTTATTCATATTAATGCATTTCAAGATGTTCTTATTGAAAAAAATGTATTGATTGCTGACAGGGTACATATAAGTGATGCAACTCATTACTATGATAAATTAGATATTCCAATTATCAAACAAGGTGCAGGTTTTGTGGCTCCTGTAAAATTATTAGAAGGCTGTTGGATTGGTGTGGGTGCTGTAATATTGCCGGGTGTTACCATTGGTAAACATGCTATAATTGGTGCTAATGCTGTTGTCACAAAAAGTATTCCCGATTATGCGGTAGCTGGTGGGGTACCTGCAAAGATAATTAAATTCCGTGAAAGTAAAAGTAATGATTGATACTGAAATTATAAATTCTATTGAAAAACTTTCTAGTTTTAGAAACAAATGTATCGATTTTATAAATGAAGAACTCATATTTTCTGATTCCCTCTGGTTTGCAACCTGGAGTAAAAATAGTTCTGGAGATATGGTTGCTCGGTATTTATTAAAAGAAATTTCTTTTCGTACATTTTTTTTATTTTTTCTTAAAAAAATAATCTTTAATTATTTACGTTGTTTCTTTTTTAGACGAGAACTTAGTTTTTCAAGAATTGGTAATAATGCAAAAAAAAAATATATTTATCAAACTTGGATAGATTTAAATCAAAATGAAAAAATAAACTTAGCTGGTAAAGATAAATATTTTTCAAACTTTTTTTCTGAACATTATGAAACAAATACTGCACTATCTATCATTATAGCTTCAACACCAAAACAAGTAAAACAGAATGAACTAAATCAAGATTCAATCATACTATCTGTTGGAAATTTAAGATGTGTTGGATTATCTGCTTTTTTTATTATTTTAAAGCAACTATTTTATACTCTTATAAATTTTTTAGTAAGGTTTAAAGCAAGTAATTTTAATGAATTTTTTTGTGGTTTATTTGTTGCACTAAATGTTATAGATATAAGACAAAATAATTCAGTTAAAATTTATAGACATATAAATAGTTTTCTTAAAAGTTATTTGAAAGAGCACAATATGGTACCAGATTTATTTCTACCATATGAAGCACAGCCTGAGCAAACAGCTTTAATTAAAGCTTGGCAAAAAAATGGTGGGAAAGTAACAGGCTATATCCATAGTACAATGCTTACTTTTCCTGGACATTACATAAAACCTCATAAATATTTTCCCGACCAATTATGGGTTCATGGTACATCTTATAAAAAAATTCTTACTATTTTTGGTTGGAAAGAAGCTGAAATAAAAGAGATTAAGTCTTTGCGTTATTCTTCCTTAGCACCTATAAATATTGAATTATCGACGATAGCGTTACCATATTCAACTGCTGATCTAAATTATAGTATTTATGTATTAAAAAAATTATCAAAAACTGGTATTAAATTAAGACACATCCGTCCGCATCCATTAACAGGTATTTCTAGAAGAGATTTTAAGCAATTTAATAATATCATAAAAGAAAATATTTCTACTAAAGAAGACTACAAAATACAAAATGCTATAGTTTGCATTGGCCCTGCATCTTTACCTCTTGAAGTTTTAGAACAAAAAGTTTACTGTACAGTAATTCATATCCCTATTTCAAGATCATTTATGGATAGATTTGATAACAGTCTTTGGGATGACTATATTGAATTTATAAAGTTAGATGAAGCAGTGCGCATGAGTCTAAAAGCAAATGGAGCATTTATTTGTGTCTGAAGTAGTACAGAGAAAAAAAATATATTTTGAATATTGTGATAGATTAGCGGAGTTTATTTCAAATAAATTTTCTTACGAAAAATCTATATTGAGTCTAAATTGGTTGTTATTTTATATTTTTCTTTCAATTATTCTGAACCCATTTTTTACTACATTTGAAGATATAAAAATTAATATTTTTTTAGATTTATTTGGTTTAATTATGCCTTTGTTTTTTATAAAAAGAATAAGTAAACTGAGTTTTTATTATTTTCTATCTTTTTTTTCTTTGATATTATTTCAGTTACTCTTTTTAGTTTATTCAACAAAAAATTTTAATGTAATATTTCAATCAAGAATGACAATGTATTTTATTTGTCAAATATTTTTATTTTATTCTATATTATCTCAGATTTCTCATAAGTATATTATTTCTACTATAAAAGTTGTAAATTATTTCGTTTTTTTTATTATAATTGTGCTATTTTTTGATTTTTTTATAGCTGATGTTTTTATTTCAAAATCATATATTAAAGAATACATAGTTGATTATAGAGGGGATTTATACACGTACTTTACAAAAATATTTAATGGTAGTTCTCCTAATGGTCTTATTTTAGGTCCACAACATTCTAGCATTATATCTTTAATAGCTTGCTTTTATTTAATTCCTATTTTTAAAGATGATTTTAAAGATAAAGTAAGGTTGTTTATATATTTTCCCTGCTGTTTTTTTATGTTTATTTTGACTATGACCACAACGTCTTTAATTTGTCTTGTTATGTTTTTGGGATTTTGTTCTTTTTCTGCTAAAGGCACTATATTTTTTAATAAGTATTTTCGAGCGTTTTCATTATTGAGTATTGGAATGTTAGCGTTATCATGGGAATTCTTAATTTATATAAAAGTAGGAAAAATTTATGATGCTTCTTTTATACAATATTATATTGATGTATTTACAAGTCCTATTTATAATATAATTAGACATAGCAGTATTTCTAATATACTTTTAGGATCAGGTTCCTATCCTGAAGTATGGTATAAATCAAAAGAATTGGTTGATATTAATGCAGATTTTGGTTATGGAATGTGGATTCTTTCAGATGGAATTATTGTTGTTTTCGTCTTAACAATATTCTTTTTTTACACATTATATACATATTTAAAAAATCCATTATTTTTTATTGAAAAGAATGAAAGTCGGAAGTATCTAGATATTATAATTTCACCAATTATTTTTTGTTTTTTTGTTTTTACTTCTATAATACATTATCAAACAATATTTCAAATAGGTATAAAGCAATTATTTTGCTTTTATTTTTCTGTTATTTTGTATTTTATGTTTCATAGGAAAAAATTAATTAATAATTCTGAATCAAATTTATTTAAAAATAAAAATTCTGTATAAGGAGGTTGCTAATTGCTTAGAGTATTAAGATTTTTAATTGTTGGCAATAAAAATTTAGCAATTAAAACAGAAGATAATTATGATTTAAAAGATTTTTTATATTTTCTTTTTAGATATAGTAAAGTTTTTATTTTGGCTATTGTTTTAGGGCTTATAATAGGATTTATATTTTCTCTTAATAAAACTAAGTTTTATAAGTCAGCAATGCCTGTAGAAATTAGTAAATTAAGTTATGATCAAAGCTATGAAATGAAAGAAAATGTAATTAAAAATACTAGGTATCATTTCTATTTCTTATTATACTCAGATTTATTTAATGCAGCTTTATTTGATAAATTGTTTCAGATAAGGCCAGAAGTTAAAACTATTTTAGAAAATTATGGTATAAATGTTTCAAAAATAAATAAATTGCCATTTCGCTTAATAGACATTGCTTCTGATGAATCCTTAACTTTTTTATATGTTAATACAGAATTTCCATTTATAATAAAAGATAACAATATTTATAATGATTTATTAGTAGCTATAAATCATGCTGTAAAACTTTTTAATGAAGCTCAATTAAATAATTATTTACAATTTTATGAAAAAAATAGGTTAGAAATTGAGAAATTGACAAAAAAAAATAAGTTAATATTTAATAATATATATGAGAAAAATATTATTTTATATGATATCTTTATGAAAACTAGTAAAAAAAATAGCATAAATTTTACTTTTGATTCAAACTATCCAATTTTAAAAGATGAAGTAATAAATAACAAAAAAGAATTTAGTAATAAAATAATGGATAACAATATCTCACAATTATTTGTTGGAATTTATTCAAACCTTGCTTTTTTAAAATCTACAAATGAAATAACTGATTCAGATTATTCTTATTATTTAGGAAAAATTGCAGAAATTAGTTCTGAATATGAGAGGTTAAATTTAGAGTTATCCTCTAATAATAGCTCAATAAAAAATTTATATACAGAAATAAATAGTTATTTTCAAAATCCAAAGAATTTTTATTTGCCAAATTTAGCTATGAAAAAAAATTCTGAATTAATTGGAATTTCATCTACATTGATTCCAATAAATCATTTTGTCTATGTTGGTTCAGGAGCAATAACAGGGTTACTCTTTGCAATTATCATTTGTTTTATACATTCTATCTTTTTTAATAAAAGTAAGGAGGAATAATATTTTACTTATTCCAAATCATCCAAGGGGCATTTCCTTTTTCATACATTTCGTTTAGAAGTAGATATTCTCTATGGGTATCCATTGGTTGCCAAAAATGTTCGTGTTTATAGATAGACATTTGTTGATCTTTGACAAGTGCTTTAATGGGCTCATTTTCAAACACAAGATTATCATTTTCATTTAAATAATTAAATATTTTATAGTTACAAGCAAAAAAACCACCAGAGATAACGCCAGCTGTTGCTTGGGGTTTTTCATTGAATTCAGTAACTGTACCGAATTCATCAGAGTTTAATTCCCCAAACCTTCCAGGTGGTCTAACACCTGTAACCGTAAGAATTTTATTGCTCATAGTATGAAAACGCACCAGATTATCTAGATTAATATCACCAAGCCCATCTCCATAGGTCAATAAAAAGGGCTCATCTTGCGCAATATATTTTTGTACTTTTTTTAGTCGTCCACCAGTCATTGTATTTAAACCAGTTTCAACTAAAGTAACTGACCAATCATGGGTTTCATGATTGCTATGAAAGATAATATCTTTATTATCTTTGTTAAAATTTAAGGTAAAATCGCTAGTGTAAGCTCTATAATTTAAAAAGAATTCTCTTATTTTATCTCCTTTATATCCAAGGCATAAAATAAACTCTTTATGTCCCCAATGCGCATAATAGCGCATAATATGCCATAAGATGGGATAATTACCTATATTTATCATGGGTTTTGGGAGAGATTCAGATGTATCACGTATTCTTGTACCTAGACCACCACAAAATATAACAACTTTCATTTTAACCTCATTTTAAATTAATATTATTTTAATATATAATCCTTGAACTTCAAATAATCATAACCAGCTTCTATTTTCTTCTGAAATATATTAAGTCCATCATGGCCTAAAATTTCTGTACGTCTTAACTTATATTTATCAAAGTTATTTTTTGTATTTAACCCATGAAGGCTAGATGCTGCAAGATTAAATCCAATATTGTTGATAATTTCAATTGTATTTTGATTAAATGAACCATGCGGAAAAGATAATTGGTCTATTTCTTTTGATGTAATATCTTCAATTAACTTTTTGCATGTTTCCAGCTCTACTTTTTGTTCAATATAACTCAAGGTTCCAAGCTTACTGTGAGTTTTGCCATGAGCACCGAGTGTACAAAATTTTAAATTGCTTAATTCTTTTATTTCGGCAGTAGAAAGATAAATTTGTTGATCGATAAAGTCTGAAATTATGAATATTGTAAATGGAATTTCAAGATTATTTAAAAATCTTGCTGCAAGCATATTATCTTTATATCCGTCATCAAATGAAATACTAACATGTTTATCTCTGTCTAAGTTACTCCTCACTTCCGATAGAGGTACAAATATATAATTATTCTGTTTTAAAAGAAAAATTTGCTGACAAAATAAATCAAAGTCTATACTTATCCCATAAGAGTCATGTGGAAGTTTTGTATTCAAAGCATGATACATGAGTACTCTTACACCTTTTGTAGGAAAAAATTTGATTAAATAGGAGTACAATAGCGCTAAATTATTTTTGGCTATATTTTTCATTTTTTGCCCTTCTTTAAGAACTCTTCTAATAGTCAATAGTTCTTATTGGATGCATTCTATTACTAATTTTTTTTATAGGAAAGGAAATTTGTGGTAATATAATAGGCCACTGCTAAAATTTGAGGAATTTAAATTCTCGATTATATTGTCTTTTTATTTTGAAGATAAAAAATAAATTTATACAATACAAATATTGTATAAATTTAAATGGTTATGTAAAGCTTGTTCTATTAATGGAATATACCCGTTTTTTGGGAGTTTTAGTGAATGCTGTTCAATTCTTTATCATTTCTAGTTTTTTTTCCAGTACTGACCTTTTTATATTTTATTGTAAAACATGAATACCGAAGTTTTTTATTACTGATGGGCAGCTGTATTTTCTATATGTGGTTTGTTCCAGAATACATACTAATATTAGCTGTTGTAATCATTATTGACTATACTATGGGAATTTTAATAGAAAAATCTAGTTATTCAAGAAAGAAATGGTATCTTGTATTGAGTATATTATCAACGTGCTCAGTTCTTTTTGCTTTCAAATATTTTAATTTTTTTAATGCAAATTTTGGAAAGATAGCGAACTTTTTTGATCTAAATTATCCTATCCAAGTTGTAAATATTTTATTACCTATTGGTCTTTCTTTTCATACATTTCAAAGTTTAGCTTATATAATTGAAGTTTATAGAGGAAACCAAAAAGCAGAGAAAAATTTCTGTATTTATTCATTATATGTAATGTTTTATCCTCAATTAGTTGCAGGACCTATTGAAAGACCACAAAACTTACTTCCTCAATTTTACGAAAAAAAATATTTCGATTATTATAGGGTAGTAGATGGTCTCAAAATCATGGGCTGGGGATTTTTTAAAAAAGTTGTTATTGCAGATAGATTAGCGATAATTGTAAATCAAGTATATGATAATCCAACAAATCATTCAGGACCAGTGTTGTTAATTGCCACAATATTTTTTGCATTTCAGATATATTGTGATTTTTCAGGATATTCTAGTATTGCTATTGGTGCAGCTAAAGTAATGGGTTTTAATTTAATGGAAAATTTTAATCGACCTTACTTTTCAAAGTCTATTTCAGAATTTTGGAGAAGATGGCATATTTCTCTTTCAACATGGTTTAAAGATTACTTGTATATTCCACTTGGTGGAAATAAATGTTCTAAATTGCGAATGTATTTTAATTTAATGCTTACATTTTTAATTAGCGGTCTTTGGCACGGTGCTAATTGGACTTATGTTGTATGGGGTGGTCTGAATGGTTTTTATCTTGTATTTTCATTAATTTCTTCTGAATTTAGAAATTATATTATACAAATTCTAAATCTTAATACTAATAGATTTTATTTTAAATTCCTTCAAATTATAACAACATTTAGTTTGATTTGTTTTGCATGGATTTTTTTCAGAGCAAGAAATATTCACGAAGGATTGTATATAGCGGAAAATATTTTTTCTGATTGGCCTGTATTTTTTCGATCTATTAAAGAAATAAAATTTGAATCAAATATTTTTGAAATTAATTTTCTAGGTTTAAATTACTTATCTTTATTAACTTCCTGTTTTTTAATTGTATTTTTAATTATTATTAGCTATATTCAAAGAACATATCGCATTCGTGAATTAATATCGCAAAAGTCTTTCTTTATCAGGTGGTTTTTATACTATGCTTTTATCATAAGTTTAATTTTGTTTGGAGTGTACGGTGAAAATCAATTTATTTATTTCCAATTTTAAATATAAAAAAGAATATTTACTATTAATTAAGCGAGGGTTGATGTTTCTTCCTTTACTGCTATTAGTAATTTTAATAAATATTATTTCAGATCCTGCTGGTATTTATAAAAATAGATCTTATGAGGATGGTGCAGCTAAAATATTATCATTAGGTTCTAATCTGGGCAATCCTCAAAATGTTGATGATAGATTGCTACAAAAATATCTTATAGAGAAAATTAGTAATCCTATTAATATTATGATTCTAGGATCGTCTCGAACAATGCAAATTGGAAATAATTTATTTCAAAAAAAATACGTCCTTAATAACTCTGTTTCTGGAGCAGTTTTAGAAGATTTCTTAGGAATATTTCAGTGCTACTATGAAACTAATAAGTTTCCTAAATTACTTATTATAGGATTAGATCCTTGGTTGCTAAATGCAAATAGTTCAGATACAAATACAAGATGGTTTTCAATTAAGAATGAATCAATTTTATTTGCAAAAAATCAATTGCATTACAATTCACTATATAATAGCTTTTATATATCAGATAAAATAAAAAATGTTATTTCATTTAAATATTTTCAAGCTTCAATAAAAAAAATAGTCAAATTATTTTATCATGATAAATCTAGCAATAATTATTTTGCAACAAAATTTAATGTTGCCGATTATCCAATTTTACTTTCTGACGGGAGATTATCCTATGGTAAGAATTACAGAGAAAGAAGTGATGATATTATATTGCAATCTGCTTTAGATTTTGCAAATCAAAAGAATGTTTATAATTTAGGTTCATTTTCGGAATTTGGTAAAGATCGTGTTTATTTATTTGAAAAATTAATTTCATTTTTAAAATCTAAAAAAGTAGAAATTATTTTTTATATTCCTCCATATCATCCTGAAACATATAAAATTTTAGTTTCAAGACCTGATACAAAGATTATATTAGCGACACAAAATTATTACAGTAAAATAGGCAAAGAATATTCTATTCCTGTAGTTGGAAGTAATAACCCCAATGAGTTCAATTTAACAAATAGTGATTTTTATGATGGCATGCATGCTAATGAAAATGGAATATTTAAGGTATTCAAAAAAGACTGGGCTAAAATATTACCTATATTGAATAAATTTGACTTTTAAAAGATTAATTTTATTTTAACTATTAAAGGATTAACAATGAGTAATATTTCTGGAGTTTTAATCCAAGAGTTAAAACAATTTACAAATGAAAAAGGAAAAGTATTCCATATGCTTCGTGCTGATAGTCCTAGCTTTATAGCATTTGGTGAAGTTTATTTTTCACAAATAAATCCTGGTAAAATAAAAGGTTGGCATAAGCAGTTAATAAAAACAATTAATTATGCTGTACCTGTGGGAAAAGTAAAATTAGTATTATATGATGCTAGAGAAAACAATTCAACCTATAAAAATATATTAGAAATCACTCTTTCTCAGGATGAATATTATCTTGTGACAATTCCTCCTGGAATATGGGTGAGTTTCAAAGCAATCTCTGATACTATTGCTTTATTAGTTAATTGTGCAACTCACCCTCATTCCGAGAAAGAGTGCGAGTATGTTGCAATAGAAGATAATTTAATTCCATATAATTGGGATAAATAAGGAATTATAGCTGAAATGGATAATAAAAAAATAAAAGTTCTTATTACAGGAGCTGGTGGCTATTTAGGAACACAGCTAGTTTCACATTTAGATAGATCTAATTTATATTCATTGCGTCTTTTAACAAGTAAATTAAATATCATTGAAGAATTAAAGCTAAAAAATTCAGAAGTAGTATCTATTCCATTTACAGAAATATTAGATTTTGGAAATATTTGTACTGGAATTGAAATGGTTTTGCACTTATCCGCCTTAGATAACAAAAGTTGTCATGAAGATCCTGCTTCTGCAATTTTTTTTAATGTAACACAATCGATGCGACTTGTAACTGCAGCATGTAAAATGAATGTAAGGCGTTTTATATATATGTCTACAGTTCATGTTTATGGTAATGCATTAAAAAATAAATCTGTTTCTGATAATATTGAAATAAGTGAAAATACTTTAGCAGAACCTTTAAGTACTTATGCCATTACTCACAAATCAGCAGAAGATTTTATTCTTTCAATTTGTAGTCAAAATGGTAAGGAAGGTTGTATATTAAGATTATCTAATAGTTTTGGATTTCCCTATAATGTTTATAAAGGATCAGGAAATAAGCTTCTTGCTAATGAGCTTTGCAGCCAAGCTGTTGTAGATAAAAAATTGGTATTAAAATCTGATGGAAGGGCTATTTTAAATTTTATGCCAGTTAGTGGAATTTGTGATTTGATTTCTAATCTTTTCAAAGCAGACTTTAATACCCATGGAATATTTAATTTAGGATCAAATACTTCTTTATCTGTTTATGAAATGGCAAAACTTGTAGCAAAAAGATGTCTTTTGAATTTAAATTATGAGCCCGAAATAGTAATACCAAGTATTTTTAATAATGAAATTTATATAAGAAAAGAAGAAAAATTTTGTTACTCTAATGATAAAATTAGAAAAATAGGGTTGTTAAAAAATTGTGATGTAATAAGCGAAATTGATTTAAGTATTTTAAAATACGTTGAATATTATCAGATGAGGAATGAATGAATTCAATTAAGAACGAAAATGAAATGGCTCTTGTAACTATAGTCATACCAACTTATAATCATGCAGAAAAATTAAATGTTGCATTGCAATCAATTCTTAGACAAACTTTTACAGCTTGGAAAGTTATTGTAGTAAATAATTTTTCTACCGATAATACTATAGATATTGTTAATTCATTTGCAGACCCAAGAATTCATTTATTTAATTTTAAAAATAATGGCGTAATTGCAGCTTCAAGAAATTATGCTATGAAATTGGCAGACACAAAGTTTATTGCTTTTTTAGATTCAGATGATATTTGGTATGAAAAAAAATTAGAGATTTGTATTGAAGCATTGAATAAAGGATTTGATTTAGTATGTCATGGTGAAGCTATTATTAAAGATGGAATAAAAATTAGAAATAGATTGTATGGACCATTGCATAGCGCTTCATTTGAAAATTTATTATTTAAAGGAAGTGTCCTGAGTCCATCTGCTGTAGTAATGAAATTAAGTTTTGCTCAAGATATTGGATTTATGAGTGAAGATAACTCAATTATCACGGCTGAAGATTATGATTTTTGGATAAAACTAGCTAGTAAGAGAAATATGAAAATGAAATTTATAAATGAAATATTAGGTGAATATCATTTATATGAAAACAATGCAAGTAATGCTATTGAAAAACATAATAATGCAGTAATAAATGTAGTTAATAATCATTTTTATTCTGAAGTAGAAAAGAGTATTTATAATTATTGTCGTTATAAAAAAAGAATTTCAATTGTTTATTATCTTAAATCAAGACAATATTTTGAAAAAAATGATTTTAAAAATGGATTTAAAAATTTATTTAAATTATTATTAACATTTCCAGATATTATTAGAATTATTATTTTATTTCTTTTAATAATGAAAATTCTTTTGCTTAAACAAAAAGCAAAGGGTCAGAAAATGTATATTTAAAAATTAATTATAACTGATTATAAACATTAAGAACAAGGTTTGAAATTTTTTCAGAAGTGTAGTTATTAATTACGTTTTTGTATGCTTTTTCTCTAAGTTTATTAGCTTTTTCTGGATAACTGATGAGTGTTTCAATTGCTTCAGCTAATTCATGAATAGATTGGAGAGGTACAGTAATACCTGTTACATTATTTATAACAAAATCTCTACAACCAGGAGAATCATAAGTAATGCAAGGTCTCCCACATGCGGAGGCCTCGACAAGAACCCTTGGCACCCCTTCACGATAAGAAGGAAGACAAACAATGTATGACTTTTTATATAATTCAGTCATATCTTTTTGTTGACCGATAAAAACTACATTAGGAGAGTTTTTACTAATATTTTCAATGTCTGATTGATTTAAACTTAGTGGATTTTGAGGGTGTATTTCACCTGCAAACCACATTTTATGTTTAATTCCTTTTTGAGTGAGAATGTTAGATGCAGCAGCTGCTTCTATTATTCCTTTTTCTTTAATTAGTCGTGCAGGGACTAAAATGATTGGCTCATCTGATATATTCAAATTCTCAGAATAAATGTACTTATATATATCAACTCCAATACCAATTAAAAATATATTTTCTGATTTAATTTTTAATGTATTTTTAAAAATGTTATAATCGTCTTTATTTTGAACAATAACTCGTGAGTTTGTACCTGAAAAAATGTATTTGTAAAATAACATGATTATGGGACGAATAATTTTATGTTTCAATTTTGATGAGCTGAAGACACTTCCTAAACCAGTAACATCATAAATACATTTACGGTTTAAAAACCTTAATGGTATTCCGAATGAAAGAATAGGAATTATTGTAATAATATGAAAAATATTATTTTTATTGCTTCTAATAGAAAAATTTATAGCAAATAAAATGGTTTTTAAAATTGAAGATAATGCTGAGTAATTTGAATTATTTAAAATTCTTAGAATAGAATGAAATCCTATTTTTTTTAAATATTCGGTATCATTTTCTATTGTATATTGTGTAATTAAATTGATATTTACTTTTTGTTCTATCAGTTTTTCAACAAATTTAATACGATAAGAAATGAAAAAATTTCCTAAATTTGTGATGAAATATATTTTTGACTTGTCTATTCTCAAATTCCAGTCTCCAAATTATTTAAAATTTTTATTTAGAATAAGCTGTCTAGTTCTTAAACTAAATTTTTTTAAAAATCTAATTAAAAATTTAAAATACTCAAATAATAAAGCAGCGACAATTAAAATTTTAAGAATAAAAGAATATTTTGGTTCTTTTATTAAATTAATACGCACAAGAGTCACAGATTTTTGCATTAAAAATAAATTAGAACTTAAAGAATTAGAGTCTGAAAGAAAGTCATGTTTAAAAGTAAATGTTAAGTCCTCTAATATTTTTATTGTCTTAAATTCGTAGGAACTTCTTAGCCAAAAATCATAGTCTTCTGCAAACCGAAGTTTGTCATTAAATAAATATTTTTCTATCACGCTTCTATGGATAATAACACTTGGAGTACAAAAGGGCGATTTGAACAAAATATTAGGCCATTTTACTTCAGTAAAATGAATTTCCTTTGTTTTAAAATCAATATTCATTTCTTTTTTTAATTGATTTGGCGATATAATTTTATGCTTAGTTCCTGATATATATGAATTTGTTTCTTGCATTAAATTTATTTGAATATTTAATTTGTCTTTATGCCATGCATCATCACTATCTAAAAAAGCTAGATAATCTCCCTTTGCATTTTTACAACCAATATTTCTAGTTGCAGAAGCACCTAAATTTTGTGAGTTTAGAATTATTTTAAAATTATTAAAATTATTTTTTCTTAATAATGTATTTAACATTCCAACACTATTATCAGTACTTTTGTCATCAATAAATATAATTTCAAATAGATTTATATCATTAAAATGGATTAATACTTCATCAACTAATCTAGGTATGATTTCTTCATCATTATAAATTGGTATGATTATTGATATAAAATAATTATTAATCGATTTACTATACACTTTTTTTGTTGTTCCTTGCAATTTTCCAATTAATAAGAAGTTTTAGAATAATTGATGTAGATGATTCCCATTCACCCATATATTCTAATTCCGAAGCTCCACTTCCTCTTTTAAAATTATATACGCCTTTTCCATTAATAGGATCAATTCCACACATATCATAGTGTGCAACATTTTTTTGTTTGCAGTATTTTAAAATTTCCCAGAGTAGAACATGAGACGCATATATTTTTCTTGCCTCTTCGTTGGCGGCAGCAAAAAAGTCAAAACCATTATTTCCCCAGATAATGCAACCGCGAAAAGCTATGGTCTCATTTTTTTCATTTAAAGATCTAAATATTACAAGGTTATCTTTGAAATAATACAATAATTTTTCAATTTCATTTGCTGAAAATTGTTCTTCTAAGTCCTTTAAATTTTCCATATTCTTATAAATTGACATCATTTCTGCGACATTAGGATTTTCCCATTTTTGAATTGATATGTTTTTATTTAATCCTCTTTTTAAATTGTGTCGCCAATTTGAACTCATATTTTTTTCTAAAATAGCTAAATCATTTTTCAAATTATGCTCCATACTCATTCCTGAAATGATTGGAGCGATTGCGCGTTGCCAATTTAAACTTCTTAAAAGAACACTACAAAGATTTGAATATGCAGAAAAAATGGAAGTTCTCAAATAAATTTTTTTAATATTTAATTTTAGTTTTAGATAATTGATAAATTCTGAATCAAGATGTTTTGAAATTTCATTTGTTATTCCTGGTATCCAAATAACAGCGCATTTAAAAGTCCATAATAAAGGAATTTTAATAGAGTATATTTTGACCAAAATTTGGATTTGAGCAACTGTTTCTTTAGTTGTTGGATCTTGTTTTAAAAAGCGATATGGTTTCCAACCAAATTGGCTTTTATAATCCCCCCATAAATAGTTTTGGAAAATAACTTTATGTGTCTGAAGATTAAAAAAGTTTTCCCAAGATTGCAGGTCGGTTGATATATTTAACTCTTGCCAATTTACCATAAAAATCTTACCCCCCACACATTTTTATAATATTCAGGGCACTTATTTTCAATTTCAAAAGGAAGATCTGGCCAAGGAAAACACTCTAAATTATAAGCGGCAAGAATTTTTCTTATAATTTTAATGTCTTTTTTTTGAGCATAAAATGGATACAAATAAGGAGATGTATTTTCTGGCAAATATGAAAATACGGGTTTACATGGACTTCCTGCCAGAATTTTTTCAACAAAGAAATACAAGTTTCTTCTTCTTTTTATTTCTTCATCAGGGACAAGGTGCTTTAAATAATAAAATAATAAAGGATTTGCTTTTGTTTCAGTTGGTAAAAGAAATTCATCTTCGGAGTTTGATTTTGGATATATATCACCAGTTTTATATTTTCTTATTGCTCTGATTATTGTTAATAAAAATATGATATGCCAAACTCCAAAATAGTGGACAAGTTTTCTTAGTAAACTTTTAAATTTAAAATTTTTATCTTGTTGATTGTCTGCAACTTCACTTATTATACTTTGATTGATTTTAATATTTGCTGTGTTTATTAATAATGCAGCTCCATTAGGAATAGCTAGACTCTTGCGTATGCTGTAAATCCCTAAATCTCCTCTTTGTCCTAAAAACGTATTTTCAGAATCTTTGCTTAAAAAACCATGGGCATTATCTTCGATTAAATAAGCACCTGTTAATTGGCAATATTTTTTAAATTTATCTAAGTTTTGTGGAAAACCGAAGAAATTTACTGCTATAATTGCTTTTGCTGCTGGAAGATTCTCTGGTTCTTCAATTATTTCTAAAGATTCATTCACGGTATAAAATTTTGGAATTGCTGCCACACTATGAATTGATGATAAAAGATCTTTGCAAATAAAAGAAGGCAATAAAATATTATCACCGGCTTTTATATTTAAAATTAGCAATGCATTTTTTAAAGCGTGTCGGCAATATGCATAATAAAAAGTACTTTCAGATTGGAACAAATTAAAATTATTTTTAATTTTGTTTGTGACACTTGGATTATAAACGGATCTAATAATTTTTTTCTCAAACTCTGATGTACTTAAATTGCCCAAGTTAAATTCCTTTGTAATGCAAGTCTTGTATATTCTTCTATCTGTTTTATAGTTTGTTTAGTATAATCTGTTTCTTGATTATTATAATAATTTAAATACCAATCATTTGTAAACACAAGAGTTTCTTCAAATGATAGATTTGGCTTCCATTTTAATCTATTTAGTGCTTTGTCACAACAAAGTTTTAGCAATGATGCTTCCCCTAAAGTGTTATTTTTATTTTCTATCTTAGTAGGCAGGGATTTCCATTTTTCTTCTAAAATATTAAGTAGATATTCAACTGAGTGATTTGCCTCTTGTGGAGGTCCAAAATTAAATGATTCACCATGTAAGTGAGATGTTTTAGTAAGTAATTTTGCACCAAGCATTAAGTATCCGCTTAAAGGTTCTAAAACATGCTGCCAAGGTCTTGTTGCATGGGGATTTCTTATTTTTAAACTTAGTCCTTTGCTCCAAGCTCGCATAGCATCTGGAATAATTCTATCGGCAGCCCAGTCTCCTCCACCAATCACGTTTCCTGCTCTCGCTGTGGCAAGATAGGTTTCATGGTCTTGAAAAAAAGATCGAGCATAAGAGCTAAAAACAATTTCAGCACAAGCCTTTGAAGCGCTGTATGGGTCTTTTCCGCCTAGGCGATCTGTCTCTCTGTAGCCATATTCCCATTCAACATTTTCATAACATTTGTCGCTAGTTATTAATACGGCGGCTTGAATAGATTTACATACCCGAATGGCTTCAAGAATATTCACCATACCCATTACATTCACATCAAAGTTATTTTTAGGATCTAAGTAAGATTGCATAACAATTGGTTGTGCAGCTAGATGAAAAATAATATCGGGATTAAATTCTTTGATGGTATGCAAAAGAGAATCAAAATTTCTTATATCATCTTTGTAATTTTTTATTTTTGAATTCAAATCTAATATTTCATAAAGACTTGGTTCAGATGGAATATAAAGAGAATAGCCAGCCACCTCTGCACCTAAATTGAGCAGCCACTGAGTCAGCCATGATCCTTTAAAACCAGTATGCCCTGTGATGAAAACTTTTTTATTTTTATAGATATTTTGAAAAGGCGCTTCTAGCTGCAAGTTATTCTCCTTTACTAATTTTCTGGAAAGAATCTGATTCAGTCCAAAAATTACTTGAAATTTTTGTCAACACGGCTGTATTCCAAGGAACTCTAATTCTAAACAATTGTATAATATCGCCTAAAATGGCTAATATATATTGCATAAAAAATGGAACCCAAACAAGCTTAGGTTTTTTATTTATCAATTTTCCAAAGAATAAGACAAATTGTTCTGTAGAGATGGGCTCAGGATCAGATACGTTAAAAATTTTATTTTTTGCATTTTCATTTAAAATTGAAAAATGTATAAACTCAGCCATTCTATTAACTGAAAGAAAACTCCTTTTGTTTTTTAAATTTTTTATTGGTAGAGGAATGCCCTTCTTAATATAATTAACAATGCTAGCTATGTTTCCTGTATTCTCTGAATCAGATTCATTATACATGACAGCAGGTCTTAATATAGTCCAACTAATTGGGGAATTTTTAAATCTCTTTTGTATAATATTTTCCGCGGCTAGTTTAGATTTTCCATATATTGTATCTGGATTACATTCTTTATTTTTGTTTAAAGGCATTGTTTGATATCTGCCATAAACTAAAAGTGTACTGATAAAAATAAACTGTTTTATACTACTATTATTTTGTAATATTTCACATATTAATGCATCTGTACCATTTGTATTATCATTGAAAAATAAATTATCGCTATTTTTATTAGAATTCATTTGATGAACTCTGCCAGCTGTATGAATAACTATATCACAGTTTTTTAGAGCTTCAATCCAAACTTCTTTTGGTTGTAAGTCTTGAATTTTAATCCAATGAATTAATTTAAATTCATCATTTTGTGGATGAGAAGATCTATAAGTTCCAATGACTTCATATCCTTTAGAAATTAAAAGTTTACACACTTTTTTACCAAGAAAACCATTTGCGCCTGTAACAAGTACTTTTGTCATAATTTTATTTCCAATTAAGAAATATATTCTGTTTTAAAATTTAATGATTTTAAGTGATATTTTATTAAAAATATAGTTAATAATAATAAATATAAAAATATAAAACCAAAAAAATCAAAAGTACTTATATGCTTTTTTAAATAAGTAAAAAGAATATTAAGTACTATTTGAATTACAAAAAATAAAGCCGTAGTTTTTAAATGTGTAAATCCTTTTTTTCTAGATACTATTTGATAAATGTGTAATTTGTGTGGTATATGAAGAGGTACTTTTGCTATTAATTTTGCTATTATCATTGTAGCGCAGTCAAGAAATATGATATGTGAAAAAAATATCCAAGTAAGTAAAATATATAAAGGAGATAAATAATTAGTTTGTTTCTCATCTTTAAATAAATAATATGAACATAATAAAAATATAATAGCCAAGAAAAATCCTAAAAAAGTGCTACCAGTATCGCCTAAAAATATAGTTTTTTTAAAAACATTTCTTCTAAGGAATAAAATAAGTCCCCCCAAAAATGGTATTATTATCAATGAAAAAATAATTACAAAATTACTTGTATTTATAATTGATAAGTATGTATAAATGATTATTGATATAGATGAAGCAATAAATTGAAGAGAAATATATCCATTTATCCCATCTGCAAAATTATAAAAATTTATTAAACTTAATGAAAAAATAAACCAAAAAACTAAAATGCTTAATATTAATAATTCGGCAAGGGTATTTGAAAAATATAAGTAAAAAAATAATGAATTTAATACTATGCAAAACATTTGGCAAAAAAATCTTTTTTTAGCAGTTAAACCTTTTAAATCATCTACAAAACCTATAAATGAAATGAAAAGTGACGAAATGGTAAATATAGTGGTTAAGTACCAGGGAAGTAATTTTTGTGAAGAAAGAATTAAAAATGAAAGCGAAGCAAATAAAAAAAATATAGCTCCACCGCCTCTTACTGTAGGAATTAAATGACTGGAACGTTTATTAGGTAAGTCAAGTATAAAACTTTTTAATTTTGTTTCACAAAGAAGATAATTCCAAAATTCTTGAAGTAGAGCACATATAAAAAAAAGCGATATTATTAAGTAAATAAAATTTTCTGGAGTCTGCATTTCTCTAACCCGAAATTTCTGTCTGCGCAACTGGATAGGAATGATCAATTTCTTTTTGCCTGGTTATTTCTATTTGTTCGCTATTATTTAAGTCAGAATCAAAATAATTTATTTTTTTATTTTCTTTTTCATATTTATTAATTAAAGAAAAGATTAAAGATTTTACAATTTCATCTTGATCCTCTTGAGCAAAATTTAAAATATTTTGAACTAAATTTATGAAATTTTTATCAATTTTAATTACATCTGATATTCTTGAATAATCTGTAGTCACTTCTTCCATAGTTTCAAATTCAAAATTTAGTTCTTCAAAAAGTTTTTCTCCTGATCTTAAACCTGTATATTTTATTTTTATATCAATATCAGGTGTTTTGCCCATTAACTGGATTAAATCTTTTGCCATATCAACTATTTTTATAGGATTACCCATATTTAAAATAAATATTTCGCCTGATTTTTTTGCTGTTGCAGCTTGCAATACAAGCGCTACTGCTTCTGGTATTAGCATAAAATATCTTGTAATATCGGGATGTGTAATTGTTATTGGTCCTCCTGTTTTAATTTGCTCTATAAATTTAGGTACCACACTTCCATTACTACCAAGTACGTTACCAAACCTAACGCTTGAGTAATTGGTTCTACAATTCGTATTTTGTGCGTGCCAAAGTAATAGTAGTTCACAAATTCGTTTAGTAGCTCCCATCACATTTGTAGGTCGTATTGCTTTATCTGATGAAATAAGTACAACTTTTTCAATATTGTATTTGGATGCTAAAGAGAAAATGTTAAAAGCGCTTTTAATATTATTTATTGCAGCAGAAGAAATATTATCTTCTACTAAAGGAACATGTTTATATGCACAAGCATGAAAAATAATATCTATATTAAACCTATTAAAAATATTTCTACAAGAAAAATCATCAGCTATATTTGCAAGAACTGGATAAATTTTGGTAGAAGGATATTTAGATTCTACTTCTTCATTAATTTTGTATAATGCAAATTCTGATGAGTCATTCATAATAACAATTGTAGGTTTTAAGGCAAGAATTTGCCTTACGAGTTCTGAACCTATCGAACCTCCGGCTCCAGTAATTAAGACCACTTTATTTTCTATTGTTTCTTTAATTAGTTCTTTATCAATACTTCTAGGTGTTCTTTTTAAAAGATCTTCAATTTTTATGTCCCGCAATTGTAATTCTTTTTCATCAGGATCTTGAAGAGATAATTCAGGGCTTGGTAATATTTTTACTTTAAGCTTAAGGCTTACCATTTGTTTTACTAAATATCTAACTCTTTCACCAGAAGCGCTAGGCATAGAAATAATGATTTGTTCTATTCTGTATTTTTTAATTAAATGTGGTAAGTCTTTTTCATTACCTAGGACTTTAATGCCATGAATTTCTACACCTTTTTTGAAAATAGAGTCATCAAGAATTCCAAAAATTTTAAATTCAGAACGAGCATTTAATAAGGAAGGTAACTGACGATTTGTATTTATTCCTGCACCATATACTAATGTAGGAATTCCGTGTTTGAAAAGTCTATGGGAAAAGCTATCTATAATTCTAGAATAAAATCTAAAAATACCGCTTGCTGGAACAAAAAGTAAAAATTGAATGATAAATACTGATCTTGGAATTGTTTCTAATTTAAAAACATATGTGGAAAGAATATAAAAAAGTAAGGATCCTAAGAAAGCTCCAAATGCTACTCTTATTGCTGTATAAATACTTGCTATTTTAAAAATAACTCGATGAGTTTTTAATAGAAAAAAAGCAAAAATGTAGGATATAGAAGCTGTAATGTAGTAATATGGAAACAGTTTGTCAAAATAATATTGAAAATCTATATTTTCAACCCTCAAGTATAGAGCAATCGGCAATAATATTAATACTAAAATTGTATCAATTGATAAAATAAATATCTTTTTTAGATAAACATATAAGAGTTCTCGATTTATTTTCATGCCTTCTCTCTAAAAGTGCTATTGAGAATACTTCGCCTTATAATAACGCTTAAGCTTTGTACAATCAATAAAATAGGTTTATATATATTATAAGTAATCAAAAATATTTAGAATTGAAATAGTTAAAGTTATTAATTCTCAATATATAAAAAAGATAACAAAAACTTAAGTTCAAGATTTTTAGTTTTTTGTAAAACATTATATGTTTTCTCCATAATTAAAAAAACTGCAGTTATAGAATACATTATTCTTTTCACTATGAAAATATTTCCTTATCAAAAACAAGATATTTTTGCTGAATGAGCCACACTAATTAAAAATTTTAAAATGGTCATTTTAAATAGATTGATGTATTTATTTTGATAAATTATAGAATTCTTTGATGCATACTAAATATGCATATTTTTTAAGCAAATTTTTAGAACATTGATACTAATAACCTAATCATCTCAAAAATGAGAAAATTTTGTATTTTGGACTAAGATAAATTTATCATTATCTTTAGATAAAATCTAAACTAATTATAATTATTAACTTAGTATCATGTATAAAACTGACAGACTCTTATATCAAGTCCACCTTGGGTAAAATGATATGTCTCTTTTATATTAAATTTTAAAGTTTTGAAAAAAAATGACCATGCTTCTTCAGTTGGACAAAGAATAAATCCACCTATATGCTTTTGCTGACTTTTCACTTTTTCACTTAATTGGTTTAGGGTTTGCGCGATTTTTTGATAAAAATGCGCTGAACTTAGTTTGTTTTGAATTCTCAAGCCATATGGAGGGTTTAAGGGAATAAATAGAAAGTCAAAATTATTTAAAGTGATTAATGAATTACTCTGAAAAAAGTCGTTCTTTTGGACATCAAATTTAAATTCTGTTTTAGAATATTCCTTACTTAAGCCTAAATAATTTTCTAAGTTATCTTGGCAATTTTTTACAGCTGATTCAGTATTATCAATGCAAAGTATTTCTATATTTTTAGAATTAATAAAATCTTCCGAAGACTTTTTTATGAGAAAATTATAATTTTCTTTTTTAAAGAATGGGAGTTTAGAAAATATAAACTCACGTTGGAAAAAATGATTGAAAATATTTTGAAAATAAAAATAAGTTTCAAATCCTAGTGTTCCGCTTCCGGCAAATGGAACATATACTTTAGCTTGAGAAATTGTGATTTCTTTTTGCTTTAAGAAATGAAAAAACTTTTGAATACAACAAGCTGCAAGATCTTCACGCAAAGGCGCCAACGTTTTTAAGTCTTTTTTGTATCCTCTTTTGTATAAAGGCTCTCCCACAAGAGAAATGCTGATAGTTAACTTATCTTTATATAATTCGAAGCTGAGAATAGTGTCTTCATTAGATTTTTCTCCAGAATAGATATTATTTACCAATGGAGTTAATATTTCACACGCTATTTCTTTTAAACTAGATTCGTGAAATGCCTTACTAGCTGTTGAGTTAACTTTAATTTTTATATTTAGTTTTTTTTCTAGATAATAATTCCATTTGATATTAGAACAAATTTTTCGAAAATCATCTTTACTATGACATTTTTCATGCATTAAAACTAAATGAACATCTGATAAACATTTTGTACGTAATATTATTTCCATTAAAACTGAAATATGAGTATCTTTTAATTCAATATATTTAGGATTTAATTCATAAGTATTTTTTGTGTTTTGTGGATACCAAAGATTTGTCAAGATTGTGTTGATTTCATTTTTAGCTGTTTCTCCAAATCCAGGTGGATAGAATAATTTAGCTAATTGTGGTTTTCCATAAATATTCTTTTTTATCTGTCTTTCTAAATTTATTGTATCCATATTTACCTAGATCCTATTAGTTCTTTATTCTTATAAATTTTACAATTTAAGAAATTTTCTAAATCATTTAGTTCATATTCAATTTTAATTTTATCATTTTTATGCAAACTTTTTTTCAAAGGAATTACAATTGGGCTCCAATGATCACAAGCATCTGCTTCAGAGATAAGAGAAGATATTGTGATATCTTTTAACAAATGAACTCTAAACCACAAAATGCAAATGCTAATAGAAGACTCTTTTTCAACAAGAATTTCTTTTCTTCCATGAAAAGGATTGAATTTTTTTGAATAAACCGGTGGGGGATTTAGATACGAGGATCCTAACTCAACGGCAGAAGAAGTAATATTATAATCATTTTTTGTTAAAGGTAGTGAAAAAGAAATTTCATCAAGATCTAAAACATTTAATGCTGATTGAAAAAAATGCGATAAAAAATTATTCTCTTCTTTTTTTAAAGATTGAAAACTTTGAATTCTGTTTTTTGCAGCATGCTGTTTTAAATCTATAATTTGCGCAAATACAGTCAATTTTTCCGGAATATAATTAATGTTTTGATTTGAAAATTTTTGTGCTATTTCTCTTAATGTCGGTATAACTCCTTCCTGAAAAGGATCATTTCCAAAAAGTTCACTTACTATTAAAGAAATATCTTCTGATAAAGTGACATCAAAACTATTCTTATTGTATAAAATAAATCTATTTTTGCTGATATCTAAATGAAGATTTTGCAAAATTGGTTGAATGTATTTTGCAGCATTTGTTTCTTCAATAGCTATAACTTTTTTAGCTTTTAAATGAAGAGAAATTGCTGAAAGTAATCCAGATCCTGATCCAACATCTAAAACAATTGTTTTCTCAGTCACTTTTTCACAAAGTGCTTTATAATAGGCATCACAACGCGGAGTATCCGCTAGCATTGTCCATTGCGCCCAAGGATCACCAAATCCATCGTTTTGCATATGCTTTACTGATTGCACTTCATCACTGACAAGCACACCCGCGCCTAGTAGGTCACTTAGTAGTTGTTCGCATTCTTCATTGGTAGGAAGATTAGCTTGCAATCCTTGATAGTTTTGTTTTAAAAGTTTAGGAAGATCATTAACTAAAAGTGAATTTTTGCAATTAGCAAGAAAGGTAAGAAGGGTTAGTACTTCTGGGGCAATAAAAAATTCTCCAGAAGAGCTAGAAATAGATCCATAAATGTTTCCATCTTCTGCAATTCGAAGACGAAGTCCTTTGGCAACTTTTAAATTTATTCTTTTCTGTTTTGCTGATTGCTTGGACATATTTACCCTTTTTGAGTTAATAGCATTTTGAATAAAAGCCGACTCCAACTAGTCGCATAGGAAGGTATTAAAATGCAAACAAAAAATATTTTAGAAACCATCGGGAAAACTCCACTTGTAAAGATAAATCGCTTATTTCATAAACAAGGAGTCGATATCTATGCAAAATGTGAATTTATGAATCCGGGAGGGTCTGTAAAGGATAGAATTGGTTACCAAATGGTTTTAGATGCTCAAAAATCAGGACGTATAAAACCAGGAGATATTTTAATTGAACCAACAAGCGGCAATACAGGTATTGGAATTGCTTTAGCTGGTGCTGTTTTGGGTTACAGAGTTATTATTACTTTGCCCGAAAAAATGAGTAAGGAAAAGCAAGTTGTACTTGCTGCTTTGGGTGCTGAAATTATTCGTACTCCTACTGAGGCCGCTTTTGATGCACCTGAAAGTCATATCTCTGTTGCTAATCGACTTGCGAAAGAATTGCCAAATGCCCATGTTTTGGATCAATATGCAAATCCATCCAATGCTGATGCACATTATCATTATACTGCTCAAGAAATAATAGATGATTTGGGTTGCATTCCTGATTATCTTGTTGCTGGAGCTGGCACTGGAGGCACAATCTCTGGGATTGCCAGAAAATTTAAAGAACTTAAACCGAGTTGTAAAATTATTGGTTGTGATCCTGTTGGGAGTATTTTAGGTGGCGGAACAGAGGTTTCAACTTATCAAGTTGAAGGTATTGGATATGACTTCTTTCCGAAGGCTTTGGATGTAAGCCTAATAGATAAATGGGTTAAAACAACTGATGAACCTAGTTTTCACTGGGCTCGCAAGGCCATACGTGAGGAAGGTTTTTTGTGTGGTGGTAGTTCAGGTACCGCCTTGTTTGGAGTCAATGAAATTTTACCTGAAATTCCTACAGGATCAAAAGTAGTTGTAATTTTACCAGATGGAATTCGTAATTACATGACAAAAATGATGGATAATGATTGGTTACAAAAAAACTCATTTAAGCAAGCAGTATTGCCAAATAATGTTTTTTCAAAATAAGGATTTATATGAATATGGGTTTGAAAATTTTATTTTACTCCGTTTATTCCAAACAGGACTCATATTCCAAAATATTATTTGCTATTGCAATAAATAAAGGAATTCCAACTTTTGTAGTTGAAAGAAATGAATTGCAAAAATTTATTGAAACAAATTCACTAAAAAGAAAAAGTGATTTTGATTTCTATATAAATAAGAATGAAACAAAATTATACTTAGTAGAATGGTCAAAGATTGAAGATATTTCTCAGTTACCTAAAACAATTCAAATAGCAAATGAATTACATGAAGTCAGTTGGATGCTGTTTCCTCAAGCAGTAAAAAGTATTGCAAATGGAAGTGAGAAAAACTT
Source organism: Pigmentibacter ruber (assembly GCF_009792895.1). Classification (NCBI taxonomy): domain Bacteria; kingdom Pseudomonadati; phylum Bdellovibrionota; class Oligoflexia; order Silvanigrellales; family Silvanigrellaceae; genus Pigmentibacter; species Pigmentibacter ruber. The sequence goes on along the minus strand of NZ_WSSC01000004.1, from coordinate 26,011 downwards.
TTTGCAGTTAGCTGTCCAGTACATTTCCAACGGCGGGATTGATGAAAGTGTTATAGCAGCTGATTTTGATCAAGCTTTTCTCCAAAAATTAAAAGATCACACTAAGGAAAGCTGATTTGCAAATATTTTTATTTTTGTTTATTCTCTTATTTCAAACAAAAAGTTTGATTTTTTCTATTAGTACGCAAATGGTGTTTTTATGAAAAATAAATTAATAAAGAAACTTAAACTTGCTACAGTAACTTGCTTGGCAATATTTCCTATAATGCAAGAAGCTAATGCCGCTTGTGATGTAGGGCCTGTTTTATTTCGGGACACACTTTTTGGTGCGGGAATTGGCCTGGGAGTAGGAGCTCTTGTTTTAGTAGCAAATCAAAACTCAAATAATGTACCAGCAAATCTTGCTACTGCTACTTTAATTGGTGCTGGTGTGGGGGCCGTTATTGGTATTGTTGAACTCTCTTTATCTGATTGTAGCCAAAAGCACACTCTTAAAAAAGAAAAACCAGGTTTCCAAGCATCTCCAATGCTGACTATTTTGCCTGAAAATAAGCCAGAATTAGAGTTAAAAAATGAGTCTACATCTGAACTCTTTCAGTTTGAAAATATGAATCAATTGGCTATGGGTGTGAGTTTAAGTTACTCATTTTAAATTACGTATTTAAAATGAGAATTACAAAATTTTTACTATATTATTGAAATTTTCTTTTACTGATGATTCTGATACTTATTAATCCTATAAAACATAAAAAGCATATATAATAGTTTGGGAAGAGTTTAAAGCTCGTTTTTGTTAGTATTTCAGTAAATACTATAGGGGTTAGACCAATAAAAAGACCATTTGTAGTATTCATACATAAGGCAATACCAGAAGTTCTTGTATGGGTAGAAAATAAATTTGCTAAAAGATGAAAAACTGTACCAACACAACTTCCTAATACAATAGCTAAAATAAAAATATAAATACTTAAATATAAAAAGTTTTGTGTGCTAAAAATAAAAGATGAAATAATAGTTAAAATAAATAAACAAAATATTCCAGTTATATATATTTTTTTGGGATTTATTTTATCAGCTAAATATCCAATTAAAACGCAAGATATTGCATTTACTAATAAGCCTAAAGAAACTATTTCTTGGACATCTTGTTTAATAAAATTATAATTTTTTTGAAGATTTGCAGATGATAATATTAAAAAATATAAAAACGCCGTTGCTGAAGGTAATAAAATAGCAATGCCAAGGAAAACATTTTTATAATTGCTTTTTAAAAGAGAAAAGAAAGGAACTTTTGATAATTTATTTTCATTTTTGCACTTAATAAAATCTTTACTTTCTTGTAAATTTTTCCTTAAATATAAACCAATTAATCCTAAAAAGCCACCTAAAGCAAATGGAACTCTCCAACCCCAATTTTCGTAGTCATTTTTGGAAAAAACAGAAGTTAAAGATGAATTGACTAAAGAAGCAAAAAATGAGCCTAGTAATATTCCACCAAATAAAATACTCATCGAAAAACTTTTCTTTTTTGGAGACGCGTATTCATGAATATAAGTCATAGCACAAGGTGCTTCTCCTCCTAAAGCAAATCCTTGGATAATTCTAAAAAGGATTAGAAAAAGAGGAGCCATTATTCCTATTTGCTGGTAGGTTGGCAAAAAAGCAATACTTAATGTAGGAATTGCCATTAAAAATAAAGTCCACATAAATGGCTTTTTTCTCCCGGCGGTATCCCCAAGATGACTGAAATAAAAACCACCTAGAAAACGTGCAAAGTAACCTGTTGCTAGAACTCCATATGATTTGATTAGAGCTAAAGTTGGATCAGAACTGTCGAAAAAATGTTGGCTAATAATTGGTGACATAATAGCAAAGAGGGAAAAATCATAAAATTCAAAAGCACCACCTAATGAACAAAGAAACAAAGTCTTTTTTTCAGATTGTTGATGTGTAAACATTTTAATCCCGTAAAAACATATTTAATTATTATTTTTTTTCTGAAATAGCCTTTTGGATAAGAGCCATTGCTGCTTTAGCGTCACAAGTTGGGAATTTATTTTTAATTTCTTTAATTATTATTCCAATATTTGGCTTTTCTTGAGGTTGAATTTTTGCTAAATTGATAGAAATAATATCATTCAATTCAGCGTCAGTTGGAGGTTTTGGAAGATATCTGTCAACTATTTCTAATTCTTTCTGAACTTGGATATATTTTTCACCATTTTTTGGGAACATTTCGAGTGAATCAGCAAGTTGTTTTCTATATCCTAAAACAGAATCAAATTCTGGGACAGGTTTTGCAGCTGTTTGTCCATATTGGATAGCACTTATAAGCATTCTTATTGCTGCGGTAAGTTCTTTATCCTGACTTTTTAAAGCAGTTTTTAAATCGTTTGTTAACGTTTCTTTTAATGTAGACATATTAGCATACCTATTTAGTTTTAAAGACCCAAACTCCATTCCAATCTTTTTCTAGACCTTTTTGCTTTAAATAATTGCAGCGTTCAATAAATTCTTTACTGGGTGGATCGCTACCATTATTAAGCTGAATGGCTGAGTTAAATTTCTGAATTGCAAAATCCCATTGTTGTTGTCTGTATAGGGCTAAACCTTCTTCGAACAACTTAATGAGTTCAACAACTTTTTCTCTATCACTTTCTGCAAAGCGCATCACCTCAAAAATTCGTACAGGCTCATTTTTTCCTTTAACTTGAATGTTGTCTAATTCTCTAAGTAAGAATTTTTGGGGGTTTTTTAATGATTTAACAGTAAATTCAGAACATATTATTCTTGTACCATAGTTCTTGTTAATTCCTTCTAATCTTGCACCTAAATTAACTGAGTCACCTAGTACGGTATAGTCAAAACGTTGATCACTACCCATATTTCCAACAACCATGTCACCAGTATTTAAACCAATTCCAATATCTAAAAAAGGTAAACCCTCAGCAGCCCATTTTTTTTGTAATTTATCAAGTTCATCAAGCATTTTTAGACTTGAGATTAAGGCTCTATCAGCGTGATCTTCTAAAGGAATAGGAGCTCCCCAAACTGCCATAATGGCATCTCCAATATATTTATCTAACAATCCATTGGAATCTAAAATTATTTTTGTCATTGGGGTAAAATATTCATTTAATACTGAAGTTAGTTTTTCTGGTGTAAGACTTTCACTAATTGTTGTAAAACCACGTACATCAGAGAAAAAAACAGTCATAAATTTTTTATCACCACCTAATTTTAACCGCTCAGGATGTTCCAAAAGTTGATTAATAACAGCTGGATTTAAGTAATGTTGGAATGCTCCACGTACTTTTTTCTTTTCTTTTTCTTCTGTAAAATATTTAAAAACAGTAATTCCAAAATAAATAGTTATACTTTGTAAATAAAACATGCCAGCATAGTACCAATTTCCTTTGCCAAACAAATAATGTTCATCAATATAGAAAAATGAAAGTAATACTGAAATGATAAAAATTGAGGATTTTAAAGCATTTAAATATTTTAAAGCATAAGAAAAAATAATTCCGGATATTAGTAGTAAGGAAACTTCAATAATTGGTGCTGATAATGGCCTTTGCATAAAATTTTGAGTCAAAATATTCTCTATAATAGCAACGTGGTGACCTACACCATCAAAGTTTTCATCAAAAGGTGAAGGTCTTTTATCATTTGTTCCTGTTGCAGTTCCTCCATAAACTAATATTTTAGGGATATTTTTTGGTAATTTATTTTCATAAGCATCAACTAGAGAAATTTGCGGTATTTTAGAAAATTCAGCATAATGATTGATTAGAAGTTTTCCTAAGCCATCAAAGTAAACAGGAACTTTAATTTGTTTTTTCTTATTATCACTGGGATATAATTCAATTGAATCTACTCCTGCTGAATCAAAGTGGACAATAATGGCACTTTCTAGATAATTAGCTGCAAGTGATAAAGCCAAACTTGGCACAAGAATGGGAGGAGCTAATTTTTCACCAAATTTATTTATTGGCTCAATAGCTCGGATAAGTGTAGATTTTCGAATCATCCCATCACTATCAGATTGGTTATTTGCAAAACCCATATATTTGGCTTTACCAGCTATGACCGAGGTATTTGTAACAACTCCTGGGGAAATAATATCTCGATAGTTTGTTAATTTATAACCGGAAGGGAAATCTAGAAAATCTATGGCAGAGTTTTTTAGTCGTAAAAAGCTGGTATACCAATCATAGTTAGAATCTTTAATTTGATTAGGATGTTCAATATAAAAAAATCCTTGTGTAATATTGCCAAATGAATCTATACTTTTTCCTAAAGAAACATCACCAGGACTAAACTCTTCTAAGTCTAAAAATAACTTGTCATATTTTTCTGATGAATAGGAGTTGTTTTTAATGATATCTTTTAATTCTGGTATTGATTCTTTCAAAAGACGGTGAGATTGTTCAGAAAAGAAAACATCAAAACCAATCCATTTCACTCCTGCAATTTTCAAATTTTCAAAAGCTTGTGCATATATACCACGCGGGAATGGCCAGCGACCAAATTTTTCTAAGCTTTTATCATCCGCAGAAAGAGTGCCTACAATTCCGCTAAATTCTCTTTGTCCTCTTAATTTGAAACGGATATCATACAATTCTCTTTCTAATTGACCAACAATATCAATCGAATTTTTAGGTAATGTGTAGTGTCTTACTAAGAAAAATAAGGATAAAGCTGTGAGAATTATTCCTACTTTGAAAGAAGAAGGTTTGAGAAAAATATGAAAAAGTTTGTTTTTCTTTTGTGAATTTTCTTTTGTTGAGTGCTTTGTTGTCATTGCTATTCCTTGTGGTATTTTCTTTCTTCCATTATGAATACTTCAATGTTTTACATATAGGAAAAAATGTCTTACTTTGCCAAAAGAAATATCTCATCAAAGTAACTTTTATTTTCGTTTTTTTGTGGCTGTTTTTTTATTCTTTTAGTTGAAATATTAACTACTTTATTGTTAGTGTTTTTTTTGTTTTTTTCAAGATAATATTTAGTAATTAAATTAATTGTCTCTCTGATGTTTTTTGAGTGAACTTTAGATAATATTTCAATAACATTTTCAAAGCACTCAACAAATAATATCTCAGAATTGTTTTGGATAAATTCCAAATTTTTAAAAATTAAATCAACTAGGTTTTTAATAAGGTCTGCTTTGCTTAAATCACAGCTTCTTCTTAATAAAAATGAAAGATGTATTGATAGTGACTTTAAAACATCGATATTATCTTTATGAATAATGATATATTCATCTAAGAAATTTAAAAAAACTTTCTCATGTTTTAACATTTGACTTTGCATAACAGAATTTGTCATTTCCGCTAAATAAGGAGAGCTAGAGATAAATATTTCAAAATGTGTATTAAAAAAATTGAAAGCAATATCTCTTGTATCAGGAGTGATAAATAATTTTTGAAAAACATGTTCTAACAAGCTTTGACCAAATCTTGAAAGAATTTTTTGTAAGTTATAATTTCCTTTTCCTGAAATTTTATTTAAAAGAATAACTGCAGCAATTCTTATTTCGATATTATTAACATTACACATTGCGATAATATTAGATGAAATATAATCAATAATCCCTTCAATTTGAGTTCTATCATATTTCTTATTTTCTAGTAAATTATAGTTTTTTATCGCAATATCGACTAGTAAGGTGAGATAATGTGCTAGCAATGTTTCATTAAAGGATTCTTTTTCAAACTCATGGCTTACTAGCTCAATGAGAGATTCGCTAATTTTTTTTGTAAAAATATAAGATTTTTCTTCAGTTAACAGTAAATCATATAACTTTAAAGTATAGTCCCAATTTTTTCCTTGTGAAGATAGAAGCAAGTATGAATGGAGATACTCTGTAAATTTATCATTATTTTTAAATTTAGAAATAAGCAAATCTGCCGCAAATTTGCTGCAATAATCTTTTTCTAATTCAGAAAGATTTTTGTATGCTTGTAAAACATTATTTCTGACCTCTTTTCCATCATTTATTCTATTGTTTTCAACAAGAAACATTCTTATAGATGCCATTGAGTCAGTAGATTTTTGAGCCACTTTTTTGATTCCCAAAGTGAAATCCTCCCTTTGTGCGAAGTAGCATGTTTGATTATCGGTTTGATTTATCTTTTCTTAATATTTAATTTTAAATCGAGTAATATCAGTATTTTACATAAATATAGCAGTGGTTTTTCCAAATTAAAACTGAAAAAAATTCTAGCAGGTTATGGATAATTGTTTTTATTTAATACTAACACTATTTTTATAATATTTATATGTTTTGTTGAAAATATAAAAAAAATTTGATTGAAAGAATTTGATATTTGTATTAGGCAGTTATGAAAATTTATCTTAACAAAAAAGATAAGTAATTTTTCACCAATTCAATTAATGAAAATTAAAAATGGAGACAATTGTGAAAGTATTTTGTTCCTTTATTGGATTAATCTTTATCATTTTTATTGTCACGAGCTGTGGAAATTATTCTAAATCGCAGAATAATACGTTTTTACAAGAAGGATTTTATCCAAAGATTGATTTAAATAATAATTTTAGTTCAATTTCTTTTAGCGATATTTCTGAAGTTTTTTTAAAAGGCAAATATTTTAAATGCTTTGGTCGAGTAAATGGTGAAGTTTGGCAGGTAAAAAACAATCATGGGAATATTGCGAATCAATTATTTTTGAAAAAAGATGATAATAATTGCGAATTAAGATTAACCTATTTTGAAATTAACCTTAAAAGCAAAGGGAAATATTTTTATTCTAATAATTCTGGAAGTGAAAAAATATTAGATTATTATGGTAACTCATTAAAGTTAAATAATAGAAATAGTCTAAATAAAACAAAGTATTATTTTAAAATTAAAATTAAAAATGAAAATGAAAAACAAAATTTAAAAAATATTGAAATAATAATTAGTAATATAGAAGAAAATATAACTAATAAAAGCTTTTATAGCAGTGTTTATTCTATAAATTTACTTACAAATATTCCTAATAATATTAACCAATTTTACTCAGACACAATAGAATTAAAGAATAATGGAACTGCACCAGTAATGATAGAAAATTTTCAGAATGAATTTATTTTCGATGAAAATTGCTTAAATAGAATATTACAGGTAAATGAAACGTGTAAAGCAAAATTATTTTTACCTCAAACAAGTATTTCAAATAGGAATTTTTCTTTTGCAGTAGATTTTAAATATCCGCATGTAGAAGCAGAAACAAAAGAATTTAATAAAGATTTCAAATTATCTTTGGAGTATAATTTAAATAATGTATCTAAGTCAGAGTTTTTTAATGACTTATCAATTTTTAGGATTTTTAAACATGAAAATTTAATTTTTGTAGCTGTAAATAGTGAAAATGAAGAATCTTTATATGTATCAAAAGAAGGAGTGAATGGAATTTTTAGAGCAGTCATAGGTATTCCGAGAGGAATAGAAATTAGAGATCTTATAGTTCATAAAGATAAAATTTATGTAATTGCATTTACTGATAGCCAAGAAAGAAAAAAAGGTGGATTGTACGTTGCTGATTTAAATAACTCATCTTTGATATTTAGAAAAAATGAAAAACAACTTAATATTAATAATTCATTAGTAAGTGTGGATGATTTTGTTGGTTTGGCTAGTAATGGTAGTAGTGTTTATTTAGCAACAAAACAAAATGGGATTTTTACTATTAAGAGAGACAACAATAATATTGATTTTTTAGAGAGAATTCCTGTTAAAATAAATGGAAGTAATCACTTAATTTTTCAAGATATATTTGTGGATAAAAATAATATATTCGCCGTGCGAGGAAAAAATATATATTATTCTAAGGATAGCGGTCAAAATTTTATTCAAATAGCAACGGATATTCCGATAGTTGGAAGGAATATTCCGCAAAACGAAATAAAAAGTTTGTACACATATGCAGGAAGAGTAGTGTTAGGAACAAATTCGGGTTTGTTTTTCTCAAAATCGACGGCTATTGAAGATGATTATGAAAAAGCTCTTTTGGATGGATTTGTTGAGGATATTTCTTTTAAGAATAATGATATTTATGATATGAAACTATTTGATGACTCTTTGTATATTGCTGCAATGTGTTTTGTTGATAATTATAAAAAAGAAAATAGGATAAATTGTACAAAAGAAAATGGGATATATACAAAAAAATTCAGTTTAAATAGTGAAGTAACACCTCTTTTCAAAAAGGATCCTACGGGGGCATCAAGTTTTTTAGGAGTTTTAGTTACTCAAGATGACATTATTGCAGCCACAAACAAAGGTTTTCAGTATTTAAATACATTTTATCCGAAAAAGTTTGAAATGAATTCTGTACTTAAAGTATTTAAGGCAAAAGATGAAATTTATGTATTGAAATCAGGCCAAGAAAAAGGGCTATTTGTTGCTAAGAATTTTGGAAAAGATGAATTTAAAAAAAGGCCTATCTCTATTTTTGCTGAAAATAATAATGAAATTAGTTTTGATGAAAATAATGTTATAGCATTAACTGAAGTAAATAATAATATTTGTCTGCTAATTAGAAGTAATGTTATTTCAAGAGGATTATATTGTTCTAAAATTGGGGAGAAACTAAATTTTTATTTACAAAATAAATTTTCAAACTATTCAATGGTTGGTTTAGAAAATGTGAATAGAAAATTGTTTATTTATGGTGATGAAAATATTTTTATAGGTACTTTTAATCCAGATAATTCTTTATCATTAGGAGTTATAAATTATTTAAATCAGTTAGATATGAAAATTCCTTCTACAGAGAAAATAAAATCTGTTAAAAATCTTGGAAATAAAATATTTTTATTGACTGATAAATCTCTTTATTACGCTGATGAAATTCAAGATATTCAAAAAAATGGTATAAATTTTGGTATTAAGTTTAAAAAAATTTCATTAAATATCCCAGTAAATATTAATTTAAAAAATATATATTACTACAATAATTATGTGTTGTTTAGTACAGATAATGGTTTATATGCTTCTGCAAAAAATTTTAATGGTTTATTCAAAAAAATTAATTTTTTTAGAGATAATACTATAGATAATTTAGAAGGTTTTTTTCAATTTTCCTATCTTACACAAAATGGAGAGCTTTTTTTATCATCTTTAAATGAAGATTTGAATTTTAATAGATTTATTAAAAATAATAAAAAATTAATTAAACTAATTGAAGGAAATGACACTTATTATATTTTATCGGATAATGAAATTAGAAAGAAAAAGTGTTTAAGTCTTTCGAATTCTAATCTTCTCCATGTTTTTAATTCATCTGATCAAAATAAATTTATTGATGGTATTTTTTATGAAGGGAATATGTATTTTCTATCTAGTAATTATATTTACAGAGAAAATCTATCAAATTCGCAGTTAGAAAAAATAAGTTACAATAATTATTCATTAGAGAAATTTTTTATCTTTGATAATGAATTATATGGAAAAAGTAGAAGTAGCATTTTTAAATTTGTAAATGGAAATTTTGTAAAAAATTATGATTTTTCTTTTGAAATTTTTTCTGCAAATTTAAATAAAGTTTATTTTACAATAAATAATGAAGTTTATTTTACAAAAGATTTAATTAAATTTAACAATTTATCTTTAAATTTAAATGGATTGAAAATTTCAGCATTGGATTTTACTGAAAAAAAATTATTCATTGGCACAAATAGAGGGTTACATATCCACAATTTTTCTAATAAAAAAATAATTACAAAATTTTCAGAATACTCAATAAAATCTACCAAAATTGTAGGAAATTCATTATTTGTAGTCACTACTCAAAAAGTATTTGTTTCCAAAGATTTTGGCAATTCTTTTACAGAGATAGCAATAAAATTAGACGAAACATCTAATACAGAACTTGAAAATATTGATTTTTTATTGAAAACTGAAAATTTAAACTTATCTGGATTTATTACATCTTCCAATGGATACTATATTGCCAATTAAGAAATATTATTTATTTAATTCAATTTTGTATTGATCTAAAGCAAATTTATTTAAATAGTTGTTATTTTTTATTTCATTCATTGTATTGCGAGTAGTTTTCATTTCATTTTCTAAAGATTTTGAATTCAGTGTTTTTAAATTTGGGTTTAGCATAGGGTCATTTTCTTTCATCCAATTTAAAACGAGATCGCGAATCCCAAAGTTTTGTGAATCAGCCATAAGTTTAGAATATTCTCCATCTAACATGCTTTGAAAGATATCATGAGCGTTACTTTCATCTTCAGGTTTTGCTGTTTGGCGCATGCTTTTAATCATCATATCTAAATAAATGCCTTCAAACTCCTTTGCGACATTTTCTGCTTCTTTTAATTTTTCAATTCTTTTTTTTTCAAATTCTGAAAGTGGTTTTTCAATATTTTTATTGAATTCACTGGCAGGTAACTCATTTGCATTATATTTTGTTGCAGAATCCATTAGATTAATCCGCATAACTCATTCCTTTATAAGATCTTAATTTTAGCTCTTAATGACTTGGCACTTTCTAAAGTCTGAAGAATAGAAACAACATCTTTGGGGCCCGCACCTAAGGTGTTTAAGGCTCTCACTAATTCAGCAACAGTTGTACTTAAAGGCAGATCAGCAACTTTGCTTGATTTTTTTCCTACAATAATTTCTAGCCTTCCATGACTAATTGCAACAGGTTCTAAAATAACATTATTTCCAGCTATAATTGTTCCGGTTCTTTCATTAATTACAATTTGTGCGATAGAATCAGGAACAACTTTCAATTGTTCAAGAACAGCGACAAAAGTGACAGGATTAAAGCTGGGATTATTTCTCGCAACGGTTCTAGGTAACTTAACAGAAATTAATCCGCTATTCACTGGGTCTGCTATAAAATCATTAAAATAATCATTTAAAACTTTTGCTATTCTACTAGCAGTTGTAAAATCAGCATTAATTAAACTTAATTCTATTTTATTGTTATTAATAAAAGTTGCAGGAAATTCTTTTTCAACTATTCCATTCAAAGCAAGAGAAACTGTTTTAGGAGCTGAGCTTTTTGCAGGTTGTCCTGCACCACCTTCGTTTCCTGCCATTGCTGTGCCCTGAGTGATGCTACCTTGTGCTGTAGCGTAAATTTGTCCATCAGCTGCGGTTAGCGTTGTTAATAATAAGGTCCCACCTTCTAAACTGCTACTGTCTCCAATACTAGAAATTCGAACATCAATTTTATCACCAATTCTTGCAAAAGGTGGGAGTGTTGCAGTAACAGCAACAACTGCAGTGTTTTTTGTAATGACCTCATTTGCCGTTACACTCATACCTAGCCTATTTAATACAGAAGCAGCTGCTTTATTAGTAGCAACGCTAGCTTTACTGTCACCTGTTCCTTGTAGGCCAACAACTAGTCCTAAACCTGTAAGAGAATTCCCACGAACTCCCCGAATTTCAACTAAATCTTTGATTCTAATCCCTGCTTCTTTTTCTTGAGCAATGCAGAAAAAACTTTTGAAAGATAATGTTACAAAAAGAAGTGTGCTGATAAAAATTTTTATTTTTAATATTTTTAACAAGTAAACCTCCAATTTTATCCATTATTTTTTAGCATTTCCTTGTGCTGAAGCATTTTTATTATTTCCTGAATTTCCACTATTTGCATTTTGCTTATTATTCCCGCCATTACCTTTCTTATCTTTTCCATTTCCATCTTCTTCAGGTGGGTCCATGATTGTCGCTGAATCTAGTAATTGTCTAGCTTGAGCTGTTTCAGCATTTAATCTATTGCGATCTTTCTTTAATCTATCAGCTTCTTCTGTTAATGATTTTTGTTGATCTTTTAATGCTTTTTGCTGAACTTCCAATTCCTTTTTTTGTCCATCTAGAGCTGCAATGCCCGCATTTAAGTCAGGAGCATACCCAGATAATTGTCGAGAAGCTGTTAAATCCCAGCCTGCCGCAGCATATTCAGATACCATTCCGTTATTATTGCTAGTGACTGCTACTTGGGTAAGATCCTTGGCATCAATTTCAAATTTATTTAAATTTCTTTGGGGTATTTTTGCCATAATCATTATATTTTTTTGTTCACCAGATTCGCTGACATAATTTTTTGTTCCACGCAGAAAGACATCTCCTCCTGGTTCAAATCCCACTATTTCAAATTTTAAAGCTTTTATAGGATCATATTTTTGATTAGAACTACTGTTTCCCATTTGTTCTTGTGGTTTAAATTGTAAATCTTCAGGAATATTAACTGTAACCACTTCTCCAGTGCGAGTTGGTTGATATTCAGTTGCAAGAGATTTCGGTTGGCTAGAATCTGCCCATATACTTCCAGTTGTTGATCCTGGCTCTTTCATGTTTATTTGTAACTTTTCTCGTTTTATAAAGAAACGCTCTTGTTCCTTTTCTTGGGGTAACTGATTTTTCTGATTATTAAGTTCAACAGCTTTGGAAAGAGGCAATGGCAAGTCTTGGGTTGATGGAATAATTTGTGCTGATGCCTTTGTGCAGCTCGCAAAAAAAATAATCAAAGCAAGTACTACAAAAAGTATTGTAAATCTGACAACAAATTTTTTAGATGTAGGTTCAGGAATATTATCGAGTGCATGCGACATTTTTTTTGTTGTGCTGTTACCCTTATCAATTGCATACTCTATTGAATTTAAGTATTTATCTACTGTTGTAAACCATATATCTTTTTTTTGTTGTTTTGTTTTAGCGGCATATTTATGCGGCTTAGTTTGTAACTCATTAAAAATTTTGTTTAAATTGGACTCAACATAACCATCTTCATCTCGTAAATTAATTTCATCAAAAATATGTTGGTATTTATTATATTTATTGTTTGACTGCATATTTAACCTCACCCGGAGCGACTACTGTTCCTTCAATAATTCCAGTGGGATGTAAAACTGAACTATTGTCAAACCAGTTATTTATTTGAACACGAATAGTCTCGCCAAGTCCACCATTAGTTAAAGATTTTCCATAGGTCTGAATAGTTAGGTTATCTGTTGGAGAATATATAATTTTTATTTTTTCTCCTGAATGAACCAGAATTTCCTGGGATAAAGTTAGTATATCTATTTCTTTTCCTTGTCTAATTGTATTATTTGTTCTTTTGTTTGTTACTTTATTGAGATTTGATTGTGCATCCAATTTATTTGAGAAATAATTTTTTGGACTGCACTTTAATTCATCAGTATAACAAGAAGAAATTTCAATATCTTTTTCTGTAAGAATATAATTTGGCAATAAATTATTTTTTGCGGAAATATAATATATAAGTTTTTTTTCAGCTAATTCAAGTTGCCAAGATGTTTTTTGATTTTTTTCGTTTCGAATATCAAAAACGTATTGATTAATAAAGGTATTTTTCGTTTTATGAATTGATGAAGCATTTATTTCATATTCATGCCCAATTTCTATGTTACATTGGATACACCGCGCAATATAATTTATATCTTTTTCATTACCTAACTTTTGACGAGTTGAGTTTTCAATTATTATATTGTCATCTTTTTTTAATATTTTTATAAATTGCACAATGAGATCTTTTTGTATTTCAGCAATATTGTCTGTTTTGGCAAGGTTTTTATATTCTAAATATATTGTAGGAGGTACAGACAACATATTAACTATCCATTACTTCATTTGATTTGTAGAAGAGAGCATTTCATCGCCAGTCTTAATAACTTTACTATTTAATTCATATGCTCTTTGTCCAACAATAAGTTGAACCATTTCTTCAACTATATTTACGTTGCTTGTTTCAAGTTCGCCTTGATCAATATTTCCAATTCCATTTTCACCAGGAATTGCCACTATTGGTTCCCCTGAAGATGGAGTTACTGTATACAAGTTTCTCCCCATAGAATTTAAACCGGCTGGATTAATAAAATTTGCTAATAAAATTTGTCCTAAATTTCTTGGCTCTTGTTCTCCACTTACTTTTGCAGAAACTAAACCATCTAATCCAATAGTTAAATGCAAAGTATTTGGTGGAATCACAATTTCTGGAATGAGTGGTAGTCCTTCTGAAGTCACAATTCTTCCATCTGCACTGCGTCTAAAAGTTCCGTCCCGAGTATATCCAATTGTGCCATCAGGCAATTGGATGCGAAAAAAACCTTTTCCCATGATGGCCATATCTGTGTCTTTGTTTGTGATTTTTATAGCACCCTCATCAAAAGACTTTTCTACAGAAACAATTTTAGAACCATTCCCAATTTGGATACCACTCGGTGCAATAACTCCTGTTGTCGTTTGTAGGCCAGGTGCTCTGATATTTTGATAAAGTAAATCATGAAAATAGGCCTTACTTGCTTTAAAACCTATTGTGTTCACGTTAGCCATATTGTTCGAGAGAGTATCGATGAGACGTTGCTGGGAATCCATACCAGTTGCAGCTGTATTTAAACTCCGAAGCATATGACCTCCTTTTGAGCATCCAAAGAAGAATTAAATTCTTTTTGTAGGATAAATTGTTTTGGAAGAAAAGTTGTGTGAAAACATTGCAGCTATCTAAAAATCTATAGGAAATTTTGAAGCAAGGGGTAATTACAAATGTTTCAAGAACGTGCTGAAAACATAAAAAGTTTCGATGGAAATGAGTTATTTTTTAGAGTTTATACTCCGTCAAAAAACACTTTTTCTGAGTCAAAATTGGCTGGTGTTGTTCTTGCCGTGCATGGATTTGGAGAGCACAGCGGCAGATATGAACATGTTGCAAAAGCTATTTGTTCACAAAATCTTGCCTTTGCAATCTTTGACATAAGAGGGCACGGAAAGTCAGGTCCCAAACGGGGTGACGCTGAAAATTTACACGCTATGGTTCTTGATGTTATTTTTATGACCAATCATGTGAAACAATTACTTGGATTAACAAAACAAAAAGATTCTTTTTTTGGATTAATGGGGCATAGTTTTGGCTCACTTCTTGTTACTTATGCTGCTGCCCATCTTGCAGATTCTTGTCCACCTGTATTTTTAAGTTCACCTTGTTATGGAATAAAAAAATCAATTCCAGGATGGAAAAAATTTCTTGCTAACAGTGTGGCGAAATATTTACCGCAATTAACAGCTCCTATAGGTATTCCTTCAGAAGACCTATCGAATAATCCTGAAAATAATATTGCAGCAGAAGAGGATACTCTGCGACTAACTACAATAACAGCACGAATGGGGAATACATTTTTATGTGCTGTGGAAGAAAAAAAAATAATTCAAGCAATTCGATTAATTAGTGCTCCTGTTACAATAGTTGCAGCAGAGGATGACAAATTAGTAAAAGTTGATGTAACTAAAAAATGCGTGCCTTATTTTTCGCATAATGATAGTTCTTTAAGAGTGTTGCAAGGAGCTGGGCATGAAATTTTTAATGAAATTGATCCAATACGGAACGAAGCATTAGCAGATTTACTTCATTGGACCCAAAGAAAGTATGAACTAAAATTGGAATAATAAAATGATTCGAATAGAAAACTTAAGTAAAGCTTATGGCAGTAAAATATTATTTAGTCAGTCTTCATATCACTTTCCTGAAGGGGAGCGAATTGCTTTAGTTGGACCAAATGGGGCTGGAAAATCAACATTGCTAAATATTCTATGTAGTATTGAAGAGCCAGACGATGGACAAATTCTAAAACCAGCAAAAATGAATTTAGGTTATTTACCACAAGAACCTAATCCAAATCCTAAAGAAACTGTTTTAGAAGAATGTATGGATGGAGCCCTAAAATTAAAGAAACTAAAGCAAGATTTAGACCTCATCTTGATAGAAATGGAAAATAATTATAACGAAGATGTGCATAAAAAATTTGAAAAAATAGAAGATTCATTTCGTGAAGCTGGTGGATATGCCCTTGAAGCACGAGCAAAAGGAATTTTAGTTGGTTTAGGATTTCTTGGAAATCAATTACATAAAAATCCTAAACAGCTTTCAGGTGGCTGGAGAATGCGTCTTGAGTTGGCAAAAGTGTTTTTAAACGATCCCGATTTTTTAGTTCTTGATGAACCTACAAACCATTTAGATTTACCAAGTCTTATTTGGGTGGAAAAGTTTTTGCAAAGTTTTGCTGGAACTCTTCTTTTTGTCTCCCATGATAGAGCTTTATTAAATAGGCTCTCAACTATAACATTACATTTATTCAATGGAAAATTTACTCCATATAAAGGAAACTTTGACTCATTTCTTGAACAAAGAGAACAACGACTTGAACTAGAAACTGCTGCTTATGAACGTCATAAAAAGCGAGCAGATGAAATTCAACGTTTTGTTGATAGATTTAAAGCAAAAGCTTCCAAGGCAAAACAAGCTCAAAGCCGGATGAAAATGCTTGAAAGAATGAAGGAAGTAGAAGGTAGCTTTGATATTGATAATTCTGTTGATGAAATTTCTTTTTCCTTGCCTAAGGTGACACAAAGTGGAAAAGAAGTCTTAAAAGTTGAAAAAATGAGTATAGGTTATCAATCAATTCTTTCAAAGCATATAGAATTAAATGTTTTACGTGGGCAAAAAATTGCAATTATTGGACCAAACGGAATTGGTAAATCAACCTTTCTTAAAACATTATCAAATGTAATAAATCCTTTAGAAGGAGAATTTACATTAGGTCATAATGTTTCTTTAGCTTTTTTTGCGCAAGACCAATTAGACACTTTAGATGAGAATAAAACTATTTTAGATAATGTTTTAAGTGTTTCTGATAATATTGGTGAGAAAAAAGCAAGAAGTGTTTTAGGAAGCTTTTTATTTCGTGGTGATGATGTTTTTAAATATGTGAAAGTTCTTTCTGGAGGAGAAAAAAGTAGAGTTGGATTAGCTTGTTTGTTATTAAAAAATGCAAATTTTTTATTGCTTGATGAGCCTACAAACCACTTAGACATGTCAAGTGCCGAAATACTAGCAGATGCAATTGATGAGTATGAGGGAACAGTATTATTTGTCAGTCATGATAGAAATTTTATTGATTCTATTTGTACACATGTTTTTGCCATGACCAATGATGGACGTTTTGCTTTATTTGAAGGAAAACTTGAAGACTACGAACGTCTTGCTCCGCTTTCAGGATTTCCTGATATTTTAAGTCCTGATAGAAGTATGGAAATGGCAAAATTAATTGATGAACCTATTGAAAACCCAAAAACTATTCATAATCCAAAAGATATTGAGACTGATAGTAAAAAAGATATTCAAAAGTTAGAAAAATTTAAAGAAAAAATTGAGCTAGAGATATATGAAATTTCTGAAAAAATAAAAGAAATTGATTTTCAAATGCATCAGCTTGATCCAAGTGATTATAAAAAAATGAGCGAGTTAGAAAAAACACTGCAAATAAATAAGAAAAAGCTTTTTGATAATGAAGAATTATGGCTAGAAATTGAAGCTAAAATTGTCCAAAAATAACATCAAGCAGCTTCTTTGTTGAATTTACAGACTAGGAAAGTAACGTCATCATCTAATTTTTTGTAGGAAGTAAACTCCCTAAAATCGTGCATAATATTTTCTTTTATTATTGAAGCTTCACTTTCTGAATAACGCTGCAAGGCATTTTTAAGTCGTTTTTCACTAAATTCTTCTCCTTCAGAGTTGACTGCTTCAATTAAACCATCTGAGAAAATAAATAAGATATCCCCTGACTCAAGCTGTATTCTTTTTAAAGCATAAGAATAAGGATTTTCTGTTTCTTTACTGTTAACTAATTCATAGCCTAATGGGCGTCCTTGGGCGACAAGTTTTTCTACAGATTTTTTCTCATTATTTCTTTTAATTAACATAGGGAAATTATGTGCAGCATTTGAAAATTCTATAACTCCATTATTTGGATCTAAAATTGCCGAAAACATTGTCATTACTTTGCTGCCGTCACCACTCGAACGAATTACGGAATCCAATTGTGCCAGAATTTCATTGGCTGTAATATTAGGTTGAATATGAATAGAGTCACAATATCCTTTGACCACTGCAGTTAAAATTGCACTCGCTGTTCCATGTCCTGTAACATCTCCAAGAAGTAACAAAAGTTTATTATTTGGTAGAATATAGTAATTCCACCAGTCTCCTGCACACTCTGTAGCTGCTTCAAAATGATTTGCAATTTCAAAAAACCCTACTCTCCTATATTCAAATTTTGGCATGAGATTGTTTTGAACCAAGCGGGCAGTTTCTTGCTCACTAACGAGTCTTTGTTGCTCTTTTTGCTCCGCAACAAATCGAATATTATCAAGAGCATTTGTAATACTTATTTGCAAAGCTAATATTGCATTATAAATTGACTGAGCTGCAGTGAAAGAGAATAAATGAACTGCTCTCAGATCATCAATTTGTAAAATAACACAATTACGTCCAGCGCTATCTTTTATCACAAAGCGTTTTTTATTTGGTGGTTCTTTCAGTTCTTCTGCAAAGCGAATAAAGTTTCTTTGCCCAGATTTAATCATCTCATGATATCCCTCTACTTGATCTGAAGCGAGCATAGAATGGATAACAAAGACTTCAATATGCAGATTAATTTTTGCAATTTTTTGTAAAGATTCTGCTATTTGAATTGCTACATCACTAATATCGAATTTACTAGAGATCTTGATTCCTTCTTCAGCAAGTAATTTTAAATTTTCTTGGTTAATTTCAATTTGACTAATCATTATGTTAAAGTTTTTTACTAAATCAACCATTTCATCTTTACTGCGTTTTGGCTCTTCAATCCGAGTAAAAGTTCCACGGGTAATATCCAAGCTTGCTTGACTTAACTTTAAAATGCTATTTATCAATGATTGTCTTAGCAAAAATCCTATTGATACAACTAACATTATTGTAACGCAAAGAGCTAGTATAATAACTCCTCTAATCATAGATTGAACTGCAACGGCAATATTATCTGTAGAATAATCTAACACAAAGTAACCAATAATAGATGAACTTGTACTGGTACCTTTTTTATGTAGCATTGCTCCTATAATTCTTGAAGTATCTTTCATTATGTTATCTTGGTAGATAAAAAATTCTTCATTTGATAAAGATTTTTTATCCAACTGCATTTTAAATTCAGGAGTAATAATATTACCAGATTCACTCATTTTTGTATCTTTAATATTAGATATTTTTCCCGTTTTTTTGTCTTTATATAAATAAGTAACTAGAACAGAATCGGCGTCATATATATATATTTTATTTGCATAGTTATTTTCTATTATATTTGTTAATGTTTCTTTAATTCCGGTGATATCGAATTCCCAAAGATAGCGAGTTATTGTTGGTAAAAATAATGAATAAATTAGTTTATGTGAGCGAAAAGCTTCTTCTTCAAGATTTTTTTGTAGCATATATATAGCTAAACTTGTAAACATGATCATCACTACGACAACCGAAGCGAGTAACCAAGAAAGAATTTTTGCCGTTAGCCTCATAAAAACTCCAAAGTATCTTTAGAAATCGAAAAAACTATGCTGCAATATCTGGAGGAGTTGGATCATCATCTGGAACATTGTCATCAAGTTTTGTTTTTTCATTATTATAACTTTCTACATTTCCAACTTGTTCCCACTTATATAAAACTCCAGGTTTCCCTTGGCACCAAAATTGCAAACCAACTGACGTAAAAGTATATTTTTCAAAAGCAATCACCTTAGTTGTTCCATTAGCTAAGTTTAATATAATTTTACTACCAGATAATTTAATTTTAAGAACTCTTTCATGTTGTGTTCCTTCTAGCCATAGCAGTGTGCATTTAGATGTTACAAGTTCTCTTAGTTTTTTTTGCAACGTAAAAAAAATCATAAAAAGCCTCCATGGCATATCAGGAATACTTCTTGAATTCCTTTAGTAAACCTGCTCTAGAAAAAACAGGTTGTACTTATAATAAGCTTCGGCTTGCTTTTTAAAGCTTTAATGCAGCAAATATTTCCTAATGTTAAAATATAATGAAATAAAAATTTTTGTGGGAAAAAAATTGAGAAAATAAAAAAAGAAAATTAAATTTCTAAAGATATTTTTGCATTATAAATAGTTTGATTTGATGAAATTTGTGCTTCTACATCTAAAGCTAATACAGTAACAATTTGAAATCCAATAATGCCATAAACTTCATTCCATGAAGAACTTTTTGTTAAAGTTGCATTTCCAATTTTGAAAGATGTTGAAGCATTTGACCAATTGCTACCACCACCAAGATATGGCTTTAAAACTGGTAAAGGAACACCCAAAAGCAATTCGGCGTTTGTACTATTAGCATCAAAAGGAGCAAATCCACTAATTTGAGTATACCCCCCACGCAGTGCTAATGAAATAGGGATTATTCTTGGGTTAGAAAGAATAAATTGTCCACCTATTCCATAAAATTCAATTGAACTTTGTGGTACTTTAGCATAGTTAATTGCAACATCTATTCCAAAAGGAATTCCTATTTTTCCAATAAATCTTGGCATTATTATACTACTTGGAAAATTATTTGCTGAATCTGTGTATTTATTTAAGGAGTCAATCATAGATTGTGGTGGATTAAAGTAAGATAAACCTCCACCTGCAGATATTCCTAAAGGTATAATTTTTCCACTAGATGGAATGGGAGCAGACATAAATTGAAATCTTGTAGGATTAATTAATGGTTTCACAATGTTTTGATAATCACTATCTGGAATTTGCGATGAAGTAAATTTAAAATCTATATTATTGTCTGCAAATGCTGTTAGATTAAAAAAAACAGAAAAAGCATAAATATTTTTTAAACTTATGCGAATTTTTTGCATACGAAATCCTTTCAATCTTCACATTTCTAATATTATTTTGGAATAAATTTATCAAGTGTTTCTTTTAGAAGTTGAGTTGGAATAGGTTTAGTTAAAAATGCTTTTGAATATTTAGCTAAAATATCTAGAATTGGTTTTGAGATATCATCTTCACTAGCTCCAGTTATAAAAATAAAAGGAATCTTTGAATCTGATACTTTTAATGTTTTCAATAAATCTAATCCACTTTCTTGTCCTATGAAAAGATCAGAAATAATTAAATCTATTTTTTTATTATCTAAAAAATTAATTGCTTCTGTAATATTTTCAGCAACAAAAACATTATATCCCATTTTATTGACTTTTAAACTTAAAATTGTTCTAAGATCTTTTTCATCATCAATAATTAATACAGTCTTTGAATTTTTTTCAGGTTCACTTAATTTACCAATATGGAGTGGTTGTGGCACTTGATATCCCGTTTCATTGACGGAAGTAACAACATCTGCACATGGCAATGTAATTGAAAAAACAGTTCCGCCAAAAGGAGCTTTAGAAGCACCAATAGTAGCATTTATTCTTCCAGCAATTTGTGAAGTAAAATGGTAAACGTATGCTAAGTCTGCTTGTGGAGTTTGTGGGTTATATGTTAATGATGTTGGATCAAATGCTTCTGACTTATATGGTTCATACCAAAAATATAGGGATATTTTATTTTTATATTTAAGATCACCAGTATTCTTATTTAACTCTATTTTTCCAAAACATTTAGGTTGCGCATTTGCTTTTGGTGGTAGCCATTCCCCTAAGAGTTTCCACAAATGTACCCATATTTGTTCAAAAATAATTTGATCGAAAGGTACCATCACGCTTGGTATATGTAGGGAAGACCAATTTAGAGTTTTAGGTGGTTGTTGAGTAAGATCTTGAATATTTTTTACCACATCACGAATATTGTATTCTTTAATAACAATTTTTGTTTTTCCTCTTAAAGAACGAATTCTATTTATTACACCGGTCATGTGAGATGTATTTGCAATTAATTTATTTTGAATTGTTTTTAAATTTTCGCGACTTTCTTTAGCTGCTTCTGGTAATTGCAAATAAATATCATCGAGCATTTCTGTAAATCCTTGAACTTTTGCTAATGTGTTCATGAGTTCGTGAAAACTCCAGACACTCAACTGTCCAATAGCTGAAAGTAACGAATATAAGTTTTGCTCTTCTTCTTTTGGAATATTTTCAGTAACTTGTTGAATAATAACTTCGTCTTTAGCAATATTTTGGATAAGTTCTTTGAGTTGTGACATATTGTCTTTTATGTTCTGTTTAAGCTCATCAGTTATTTTAACATTTTCAAGACGTATTGCTTCGAAGTGAGGATCAATTTTTCCTGCTACAAAATCTGCAACTTGATTTTGATGGCACGTTACCGCAAAGTTTTTTAATGCATTGGAAGCTCGAGAAAAAGCATCTGTGAGTTCAGGTTTAGCACCTTCACGTAACAAAACATTTGCAATACCATTCATTTCTTGAAGTTTTTGTAATGCGTTTTTAACAAATGCAGTTTGTATTTCTTTGTCTGTATTTGAAGTAGACATAAAAAGAGACTCCTTAACTATAGAATATCTAATTATAGCTACTTTTTAATTTATCTATGTGCCAATTTTACGTGTAGAGCAATTTGCTTTGTCCCCTGCTTCTAATCCTTCATTTTCTAATGAACCTGCTGCTAAGTGGCGTGATCGATAAGTTAGAAAGGGATAACTATCTTTTGCGGCTTTTGGTGAGTATCCAACTATCTTTTTGCAGAAAAAAGCAGATGCAAATTTATCAATTTTATTAAACTCATTTTTGGCATCTGCTGAAAAGGTTAAATTAAGACAGTTGATAATTATTGAATAAGGAGTATGCCAAAGCATTAAATTATTTTGTAGTTTAGATTTTAATATTGCAAGATCTTCTTTAGAATTTATTTCCGTATCAGATAAAAAACTTATTTCCATAACATGAGCATTAAAGTCATTATCAAATTGAATTTTACTTCGTAAATCAGTTATTTTTTTATCAGGTGAATTTGCCCTAGCAAGGCCTGTTTGGGAAGCAGCTTCCTCAAACCCTTCAATTTTTTCAAAACTTACATTCACTGTAGGAGAATTTTTATCATAAAAACCAATTATTTTACGCATAAAAAAATTTTTAAAAAACTTAATTAATTTTTCAAAATCAGCTTCCATTTGCGGTGCAATAGTAAAATTTCTTAAATCAAATAAACAAGTGTATGGAGAATGCCATGATTTTAAATTTTTTGACCAAGCATTTTTTAATTCATTTAAGTTTTCTTCATTACTTACAACGTAACCATTTGGAAAATAAATAACGACAACCTTTAGAGCAAAATGATTTTCAAATTCAATTTTCTGAATGTTGTCAGTATCATCAGACATTTTAGAGCTCCTAAGAAATATTTTTATTTAAATTATTATTTTGCAAAAAGACATCTTAACATTTTGCAAAGATTGTTTTCTAACATACTATAGTAATTTAAGTGAAGCGAGTATTGATTTTGCGCCCCACTAGCTTTTACAGAAAGGAGCATTATGAAAGCTTTATTTTTATTTTTCACCCAAGGAGAAGCTGGAGCTCCTGAATATTTAAGCAGGACAGGTGAGCAAGGAGCAGAAGCTTTTGCTGAAACAATTTCAGCATTCATATCAGAGAGTTTAAAAATACCTATCACAGCTAATTATTCTGCAAGAGCTAAGTCATTGAATGAAGACGCTATTTGGCGTTCTTTTAAACAGCAAACTGATTTTTCTAATGCTATGCGGGCTTCATTGCAATTTTATTCAGAAGTTTTAATAGTAGCTGGTAATGATCATCGAACATTAAAAACGGCAGAAACTTTAGCAAAAAGCTTAGCTCTTCCTATTTGCGTTGATAATAGACTTGATAAATATAAAGAATCCAAGCCTTATATAGGAAATTTAACTTCATCTTTAATTGATTTAATCGAAAATTTTGAAGAGAATTTTTGCCCTAAAATTGTGTTGGTAGGCACCGCTTTAAAGTCTTTATTAGAGTGGGTTGAGGCTCATAAAAGCTTAGAGGAAGTACAACAGTTTGCTGAAATTTTAACTATTTCTTCAGAGAATGACTGCATTCCAGCAGTATTTATTGCTGGAATGAATAAAGACGGGGGCAATATTTCTTGGGTTATGGATTTGCCAAAAATAATAAATTAATGTCTTGTAATTTTAAGAACACCTATATTGAAATCTTTCTTCTCAGATTTTCCCTTCGCTAAATTTAAAATATTTTGAGCCAGCATATTTATTTGATCCATTCCCATATTTTGTTGTTGGACTGAGAAGTTCATAGGCATATTTTTGGATTCTTTTTGCATTTTTTTAAGCATAAATTTTACAGCTATAATAGCATAAAATCTTGGTACAATGAAATGAGTATCCTTAGGCGTACTATTTAACATTTTATTCATTTCATCTAAAATATGTTTTGGAACATTTCTATTAAAACCACGTGGAGTCAGTTTTTTCCAATCTATTTCCATCCAGAATCCAGAACCGTTCAATTTTTCAGGCACTATCGCTTTGTTTGCTATAAATTTAATCAATAATAAAGGAATAAAAGAAGCCAAACCATAGTATGAATTTGTGCCAAAACCAAAGATCAAAGCAATTAGTGAATATACTAAATAATCAGCAGTGATTAATTTAAACGGAGCTTTTGGTACTTTTTGATAAAATTGAAAAAGTATATAAATAGTTGCAGTTAGCGAGCCAATAACAATAAAAAGTATCCGAAAAATTAAAATTAAAGTATCCATGTTCCAACCAAGAAATTTTTGTTAAGAAAAAAATTAAAATTTAAAATAAGGTATTAAATTTTAATCATACTTGCAATGTCTGGGATTCATCCCTGCAATGGTATAATTGAGGTATTTAAGCTTTGCAACAGATTGATTATATATTTAGAATTATTGAGTAAAAAATCCTTCTTTGGAAAGAAGTCCTGCAACAGGGCTTTTTGCATTCATGTTTTTACATATCTGTATTGCGCCTAAAGCAAATAACTTTCGACTGTGAGCTGAATGCTTTATTTCAAACATTTCCGAATCCTGACTGAAATAAAGGGTATGCTCACCTATCACGTCACCTACTCTTGTAGATGATACTTTTTCACTTGATAAATTTGCACAGCTTGCAAGAGTTACCGCAGTACCACTTGGTATGTCTTTCTTTTTTGTATGATGAATTTCGTTTAAAGCAAGATCAAAACCTAGAGAACGTGCTAAGTCACAAACTGACATTCCGTTTGATGTTTTGGCATTCAAAATTTGTTCAAAGAGAAAAACTCCTTTAGAGAAATTAGATACAAGACAAATTGGCAGTTTTTTTGAAATATTTTTTATTTTTTCAAGCTGGGTGATTGAGTGGCCTGTAGTTCCAATAACAATACCTCTTAATTTATTAATATTTTCAGAATCAAGTTGCTCCAATTGGATAATTAAATTTTCGGTTCCTGATGGAAGGCTCACATCTAGAATAATAATTTGCTCAGGAAGTTGAGTGAAAAAGTTTTGAAATTCTCTGCTAGACTCAAGAACCTTTTTTGTAACCAGATAAGTAGCAATACCTTCTTCATTTAACTCTTTGTGGACTAGACTACCCAGTCTGCCTGTGGAACCTAACAAAGCAATTTTCATAGTTTTTCCTTAGCTTTGAAACAATATAAAATAACGAATAGAACAATATAACGAACGTAAGAAAATTCAAAGGAATGCCTTATCGAGCTAACTGCATGTTAAAAAAGATAAAAAAAAAAATTAAAAATTTCTTTTTAAAAAATTTGACAAAATATTTTGGTTTCTGTAGCTACATCACTCACCAGACGGTTCTCCACGAAAGTGGAAGTCCTGAAACTGGTTAAGTTATTTGACAAGAGAAGAGAGCAGAAACAGAGTGCGGGAGCGTTGTGTTTCGTGTCGAAAGAGACGAAGTACAAGGTTCCTTCATAAAAGAAAGAACCGTCAAGGTAGAGAAAAACTACCATAAAAAGTAAAAGCGAGCTCCGTAAGGAGTAAGAAATAAGAGCTAAGAGTTTGATCCTGGCTCAGAACGAACGCTGGCGGCGTGCCTAACACATGCAAGTCGAACGGATGTAGCAATACATTAGTGGCGCACGGGTGAGTAATGCATGGGAATCTGCCTTGTGGAGGGGGATAACTACGGGAAACTGTAGCTAAGACCGCGTAAGCAGTAGCGATACTGGAAAGTGAGGGGATCG